>JAGLUC010000306.1 GCA_023134955.1 Methylococcales bacterium
GTGTTGCACCTGGACCAGATACCAGCAAACCACACCCAGAGAATAAGGTTTACCCCAATGTCATTAAGTTAAGCAGTGGGGCGCAGGCCTTTAGCCTGCTTTTTCAGCTTTACCACATGAAGGCTAAAGCCTTCGCCCCAAAATCAATAGCCTATATTTCTTAACTTAACAACATTGAGGTTTACCCCTATTTATTGCGTGGCATGGTGATTGATAAAGTAGATCAGGTCTGGAGTACTGATATTACTTACATCCCTATGACTAAGGGGTTTATGTATTTAGTTGCAGTGATTGATTGGCATAGCCGCTATGTCTTGTCGTGGGAATTATCCAACACGTTGGATACAACATTCTGTATTGATGCGCTAGAGAAGGCTCTTGATGTGAGTACCCCTACGATTTTCAATACAGACCAAGGCGTACAGTTTACAAGCCTTTCATTCACAAAAGCCTTACTGCTTAAGGGAATTAACATCAGTATGGATGGGCGAGGCCGTGCTTTAGACAATATTTTTGTAGAGCGTTTATGGCGAACCGTAAAATATGAGAATATTTATATGAATGACTACCAGACTGTACCTGAATTGCGAGCTGGCTTAAAACGTTATTTTGAGTTTTATAATCAAAAGCGGCTGCATCAAAGCCTAGATTATAAAACTCCAAGTGAAGTACATTTTTTATGAATATATTAAATATTTCTCCTTATTATTTGGAGAAAATGGTCTTGACAACGGAGCCCACTTTACAACATGAATGTTATATTGCCATTATTCAACCCCAAAATACCCAGAATATCTTTTTTTAGTTGAACCACAGGTAATTATCTATGTCTGAGAGGATACTTTAATTGAAGTAAAAGGGGGCAGCTATGAAAATGCAACCTGTGAAATCAAGTAAAATCAATTTGATCGGTTACGACAAGCAGACACATAAAATGCGAGTGTCGTTTCGTCAAAATAAGCTGGCTGATTTTTGCTATGTGCCAGAAGGTGTTTTTTCCGCATTTCTTAATTCACGTTCCAAGAATCGTTTTTTTAAGCGGCATATTCAGAACAAATTTCCTTGCTAAGTTGATAAGAGTTTTTTTAAGTTTCAATGGGTACGATTTAAAATCGTACCCTCCAAAATCCCTGTAACTTAATTCATTACTAACGTCCTGTTTTTTTAATTCTGAGCCATGTTAAATCAGTTATGCTTTGATATTCAAGAGTCATCTCTCAAGTTAATGCAATCGTCAGGTTCAAATCCTTGCCTTATGAGATTAGCTTTTACTTTAGCCAAGGCTTGTCGTTCAATTTGTCTGACTCTCTCACGTGAGACCCCCAGTTCTTCAGCGATCTCTTGAAGTGTGTGTAGTCTAGCCATAATGCTTCTCCAGCACTGATAAAAACTAATATGATGTTATTTATATAAAAATGTTCAATTTAAATCGTGACAAGGATGTCAATCAGCATTGAAAACTTTCCTATTTAGCTTTAACCACCACCTTCTACAACAACTAACAGAATTATTTATACGACTAAAAACCGACCAATTACAACCAGTATATAGATACTAACTTTACAATTACACAACCTCTTTATGTTCTTCTCAGTGGCTCCCACTGAAAAACCACACCTGTTAAATCCTCGGTATCCCTTATTTATCAACTTTTTTTATTTGGGCGGGAATTGCTGTTGGAGAAGGCTAATCATTGTAAAAAAATGTAAATTAGATTATTATTTACGGTTCTTCAATGATCGTTGGAGTCAAAAAAGGAGAGCTGGCCGAGCGGTCGAAGGCGCACGCCTGGAAAGTGTGTATACGGCAACGTATCAAGGGTTCGAATCCCTTGCTCTCCGCCATATAACCAATTGAAAAATAATGGTTTATGTGTTATTTATTGTATCTTTTCTACCTTGATGTGGAAAAAGCTGTCCTGAATCCGATGTAGAAAAAGCATAATAAGTGCTTGCACAGAGACTGCCATAAATAGGCATTAGATGGTAGACAGGTGAAAATAACCGGTACTTTTCTGCATCTTTGGTTTATAGATACTGTAGAGCGAACTTCAGTCCGCTATACTCAACGAGATTGATAACATTGTTCAGGCGGACTAAAGTCGCGCTCTACAAATCATAACTCATCAAACCAAAGTTGACGAAATACTAAGCCTCTTAATTTACACTCATTCTTAAAGCAGCTGCTGCTGGTAAAGGTGCTAAAACAACTGACATTAGAAAAATAGCTATTAGTATATTAATTTGAGCATCAACTGCTAATCCATTTCCAGCCATTTCAACCGCATTACTGGCAAAGATCAAGACTGGCACATAAAGAGGTAGTACTAATAACGACAATATCATCCCTCCTCGACGTAACCCTACCGTTAATGAAACTCCAATCGCGCCAATTAAACTTAAGACAGGCGTTGCCAAGATCAGGGTCATTAATAAAGTTTCCAATGCTTGTTCAGGCATACCTAAAAACACCGCCAATAAAGGTGCAACCAGCAATAGTGGTAAGCCTGTCACTAGCCAATGAGCTATAATTTTACCCAACACTAAAATGGTTAAAGGATGCGGACTTAATAACATTTGCTCCAAAGAGCCATCATCAAAATCTGAACGGAAAAGACCATCTAAAGACAGCATGACAGCCAGCAAAGCAGAAACCCATATAATGCCTGGTGCCATTGCCTGTAGTAATTTAGGGTTAGCTCCTACCCCCAATGGAAATAAAGTCACCACCAGGATGAAGAAAAAAACGGGGTTTGCAATTTCTGCACGACGACGAAATGCCAGAATTAAATCACGCCGAATAACGGCAATAAAAGCGCTAATTAATGACATGTAGATAAATTTATTTTTTGAACGTCGGCTTCATGCAGAACCAAATCATGATGCGAGGTCAGGATGATCATTCCCCCCGCATTTATATGCTCATGCATCAGTGACTCGACCAGCTTAATACCTTCTTTATCTATAGAGGTAAAAGGCTCATCTAGTACCCATAAAGTATTTTTAGTGATTAATAAGCGCGCCAAGGATAAACGACGTTTTTGACCTGCGGATAAAGACTGCACTAAAGAATCATCATAGCCTGCAAGATGAATCTTATCTAAAGCCTGTTCGATTGAATAGTCTCCCGTTTGACCAAGGGCTAAAGACATTTTAAGATTTTCTACCACCGTTAATTCTTTTTTAACCCCATCAAGGTGTCCAACATATGCCATCTCTGCAAAGTAGTCACTATCTGTTATTGATCCATCACACCAACAAATCTCACCTGCATCTTGCTCTCTAAAGCCACAGATAATACGCAACAAGGAGGTTTTTCCACAACCATTTTTACCTTCTAACAATAAAACTTGTTGTCGGCTAAGACGAAAGTTTAAACCCTCAAATAAAACCCTATCATCACGAATGCATGACAAGTCTTTTACTTCTAATGATTTTTCTTGTGGATGAGAGCTAACCATAGTGCCTAAATAATAATGACAAATTGACTGAATATGATACCAATAACTAGCTGTTGTTCCCAGTTTGTTACTTTAATAGTTGAAGATTTCATTTGTCTCAAGACCTAATTCTTATTAAGCGGAAAAAATAGGCAAGTTAACTCTCCTATCATCCCCTACTCCAGCTATCATGTCCTTTGCTCATTTTTAATAATCAAAGGACAAAGCAAAAACCCAAGTATTACACCCAGAGCTACAACACTGGCTAATATCTTTAATGAAGTGCTTTCTGCCGTTATCAAACTTCCAAAGGCTAATGCACTGGTTAACATGGAGGCTGCCATGGCCTGATAGGTTAAATCTATATCCCCGCCTCTGTTTTCTCGGTAAAAAATACCATAATCAACACAGATAGCGACAACCAATAGAAACCCGACTAAATGTAAAAAACTGATGGCTACGCCTGTAAATGACCAGAGTGCCAGGATTAATAATGCTGCCAACATTGCAGGCAATAAGGTTTGCACGGCTTTAGTCAGGCTTTTATATCGAATAATCAGCACTAATACAATCAGTGCCAGACCTATGCTTAATAATGTTTGCGCTCTTTCGGTATAGTCTTTAGTCATATTATTAAGCATGTCCCTTTGACTAAAATATTGTGCGCCATCAATTTGTTGTAAGGATTTTTTTACAGCTTCTGGCTGGTGTTCTGCTAACCAGATTATTGCCAGTGCTTGTGACCCGCTTGTTAGCACTCGGCTATCTATCAATTTTCTGACAGGTGTTTTAAGTACTTGCTTTAAGGTTAATGGCTGTGTTATTTGATAATTTAACTGCCCTAGTCGTTTAACTGACAAACCTTGTTGTTTTAATGCTTGTCGCCAGAGTTGCTGGTTTTCCAGGGTTAAATAGTCTTGTAATAATACAAAATTTTGTTGCTGACGCTGAGCCGATAATAACCAGGGATATAAACCAAAATAATCAGTTAATGTGCCAGTTTGTTTTAATTGATCTAAAACAGGGTAAACAGCTTCCGTTTTTTGTAACACTTGTTCTATATTTTCGCCCGTGACTAACACAAATCGTCCAGGTTCAATGCTGGTCATTCGCGCTCTGATACGCTGGTCATTAATTTTTAAATAATTTAATTCCGGGGTTAATTCCTGCATATCTTTCATCCAATGCAAGGATTTTAGCCCCATAAAGGACAGTGCTAACATGATTAATAAAAGACTAATTAACCAAGGTCTGAATCGCTGACAAAATTTTGCCCAAGCCGAAACCAGAGGAACATTTAGCGGTGGCTTTTGCTCGCTGCTAATTAAATCTGGAAAAATAAAGCGAGTGATGAATAAACTCACTATTATGCCTGTAGCTGCAAAAACTGCGACTTGCTGAAATCCTGGATAGCCTGAAATCCCTAACGCGATATAGCCTATCATAGTGGTTAAACCACCTAATAACATACTCGGCCAAATTCTTGCGATAACAGTTTTTCTTTGTCCTGCTACTACAGATTGTGCATGGGCAACGGCATGAATGGGGTAATCAATACAAATACCCACCAGTGTTGCACCAATGGCGATAGTCATGCCATGCACGTATCCAAAGATTAATTGCGTACTTAATATTGAGCTAACAATAACAATAATTAACAGGCTAAACACTTGAAATAATGTACTAAAAGATCGAAATATCAGCATAAAGAGTATCATTAAGGCAACTGAAGATAAAATACTGACTTTTGTAATATCTCCTTGTATTAATGATTGAGTGGCAGCTGCAAATATAGGTACGCCTGTCATTTCAAGCTGATAATTTCTCGTTTGAGCCTGGTTTAGCTGTTTAAAAAGAGCTTTAATCTCGGTTTGAATGCGGCTTTGTTCAGGTGCGTTTAGACCTGCCATCGCTGTTTCCAGAATCAACATACGGTAATTTGAATCTTCATTAACCGCTGTCTGCATTTGTCCACTGACTGACTGAAAACCATTCAGTGTTAACAATAATGGGTCTTGTAAGGCAATCTTCTTAAACATTAGCCCTTGAGGTGACAGCAATAATTTTTTTAATAACTGTGCTCTTTGTCCTAAGCCTTCTACAGTAAAAATTTGTGCTAAATCTTGTTTGGGATTAAGGCTGTACAATGCACCACCATGTTGAGCATATAGGCTGTGCATAGCCTGGGAAATATTGGCTTGTTGACCAGGTGACCAGACATCCACTACTCCATCAATGGTTTTTAATTGATTTTGTACCTGTAGCACGAAAGCTTTGGGAACTTTGCTTTTATCATCAACACCTATTGATATAAGGTATCGGCGTGATAAAGCACCCGATTGCATTTCGCTGGCTAATAAAACTTGCTCAGCATTTTCACCCGCAACCATAAAAGCAGCAAGGTCAGCTTTTATGGTCACCGTCATGACAGCGCATGACAGCAATAAAGGTGGCAAAAAGTAAAACCAGTTTTTTCGCCAATTCAACACTATGCTATTTACCTTCTAATTCTTTATACAACTGCATAATAGTATTTTTAACCTGGTTTCCACTTGCATTACTCTGCATCATAATCTCACTAAGATCACCATCTGTCTGTTTAATAATAACGGTATCGACTTGTTGTCCACGTAAGCCCGTCACTACTATGCTAAATTCTGAGTTACTTTCTTGCCTGGGTTTTAATGTCATCACCCAGCGTTGTGCTTTACTTGAAAATTCAACCTGGTACATACTTTTTAGCAACGCTTCATCTGCCGTAATTAAAGCCTTAAATACAGCAATATTTAAACTAATTGATTGATCACTTCCCATCTCACCTTGATGTCGAACATGGTTAACAGGGTCAAAATAATAAAGCTTATCTGCATTAACCGCCATTAATAATCGTTGCGGTTTTAGCTGTTCTCTAATCATTAAATCAGGTGCAATGGAGTACATAAAACCACTACCCTGCCACGGCTCGTCCAATAATTCTAAGATTCGGGTTTCTTGATAGGCAATTTTAATGGCTGTATCCGATTTCATTCTTTGCATTAAAGCAGTTAAGGAATCCTCTGCCTGACTGAGGCTAACAACAAAAATCAAATAAATTAACACTAGGTACTTACAAGGTTTAATCATCGTGACTCTACATCCATCCAAATTTTACGACCATTGACAAACATGGTTTTAATGGTTGATTTAGCATCGGGAATAGTCAACTCAGGAAAACGAAAATGACGATAGATATACTCCCCTGCCACCAACACACCAATCATTATATAAATGGCAACTCCATTAAAAACAGCCCACCAGGCATCATTACCCAAGACAGCTAGTATCACACAGATGATGGCATTAAAAGCGAAAAAAAGCGTCCACATAATAGTTAATTGCCGGCAATATTCTACAATTCCAGGCTCAAAATCTGGAAACTGTAAGCGCACAAAACTTTCTATAAAGGGAGGGCCTTTATGTTCAAGTAAAGTACGCCCAAAAAAGTACATTAGCATCAGTTGGATTAAAACAGGCATCACTTTTGCAGTGACTGTTTGTAAATAATAAGCACCCAACAGTAACGCTATGGACAAACAAGCTTTAAAAAGTTTAGTTTTAATAGATTTAGCCGTTAAGGATTGCATTAAAAATATGCCAGAAAATATGGCAGGTGAAATCCACGCTATGCCAGACTCTATTCCTCTATAGATTAGATAAGGATAAGTTAGAAATAAACAAGTTATAAATATTGCCTTAATTGCGCCCCACATATTAGTCTATTAATCCTTTTTATAATGATTTAGTTGAATCTAAGGCTGTATCTATACTTTTTACGTTTAAGAATACCCCATTTATTATGTAGATTATTGTGATGAGCTAGGCGTAAAGCAGCAAGAATAGCAATCTATTTCAATGCTTTGCTCGGTAATTGCTGCTGCATTACTCTACTACATACCATCCATGGCATTAAACAACGCTCATTACAATAATCTACATAATAAATGGGGTATTCTTAAACGTGAAGAGTATAGTATCCAGATAATAGTTTATTATCAATAAAGCAGCAAATTATGTTGTAACGCGGTAAGCTGGGTCAATACAAGCTTGTGATTAAGGAACAACTCCCAGCATAATAATTGCAATAAAATATTGAGGTTCCTTCCTATCGTCAACCTGCCGTGCCAATAACTTCTTATTTATTGCAAAGAACACACCCTCGCTATCACTATTAATTGTTCCAAAAGTTTCCTATCTAATCATCCTCTCCAGAGGGAGAAGACTAGGATGAGGGCAAATATTAATCGTCCCAAAAGTTCTGGGAGGGTATTTTGACACTCTTTTATTGACACATACTGTAGCCCGTATGAAACGAAGTGTAATACGGGGTTTCGAGTCATCGCTTCCCCGTATTAGGTAAACTTCATACGGGCTACTTTTTCATTACTGCGAAAACTTTTGGAACGATTAATTTCAATTTTAAAAAAAGGGTTTCACCGATATTATTAAATCCTCACTTTTTATAGCTTTCGCCTTAATTCTTCTACTTCTTCCAATAAATCGAGCACTAACGCAGCACCCGCTAGATTAATCCGAAGATCATGTTGTAAATGAATGGTTTTTTGTAATCGTTTTAGTGCCCTTGAGTCAAAACGCCAGTCTGGAGTTGATAAACCTTCTGGCTCCAATAGGCCTTCTTCAACTAATTCGAAAATATATTCGGCATTGGTTTTACCCAAACAACACAACTCGACAAGAGTGAGCCGAGTGTTTTCATCTAAAACAACACCAGTAACGATCTTTAAGGTATTTGGCATTGTTATACTCCCATATGAGTGCGAGGGTTAAAGGCCATAGTTTGAGACATTTTCTCGTATAATAATTCATCTTCAGCCGTTTTAGCCGGCGGTATGACCAATTTCAAAATAACATATTGATCCCCGGCTGGAGAATCAGGTAATCCCCTGCCTTTCAATCGTAATTTTTTACCTGCTTGTGATTCAGCAGGTATTTTAAGCTCAACTTTGCCACCTAAAGTTGGTACAGAAATCGTACTACCCAATGCTACTTCCCAGGGTGTTACCGGCAAATCAACATAAATATCCCGTTCAGAAACCTGAAAATACGGGTGCTTGTTAAATTCAATTTCAAGATACAAATCCCCCTGTTTACCATTATTAAGGTTTGAGCCACCCTGCCCTGCAAGCCTTATTCTTTGCCCGGCTTTTACACCTTTAGGAATTTTTACATTTAATGTATGGAGTTTGTTAATTAAATGTCCCAGCTGATCTAGTTTTGGCATTTTAAGAGATATGGTACGAGTAGTTCCTTTATAAGCTTCTTCAAGATCAATCATGATTTTGGCGTGACGATCATTGCTCTGAGCATAAAATTGATGCCCATAGTGTCCACCCATTTTATCTGTTTGAAACTGTCTGCCAAACAAGGATTCAAAAAAATCACTAAATTCTGAGGCATTGCCTCCAGTAAAATTACCCCCACTGAATTCAAATCCCGCATCCCAACCTGGAGGAGGAGTAAAGCCTTGTTTACTTTTCCATTTTTTACCCAGTTGATCATAAGCGGCGCGTTTCTCAGGATCTTTAAGTACTTCGTAAGCTTCACCTAACTCTTTGAATTTATCTTCCGCATTTTTTTCTTTGCTAACATCAGGGTGATATTTTCTGGCCAGTTTTTTATAGGCACGTTTTATCTCTTTTTTGCTAGCATTTTTGGCAAGCCCCATTATTTGGTAGTAGTCTTTATATTCCATTCTGATATTAATTCTGTGTATTGGCAGTGAATTAGTACGTATTGATCTTTAAGAACGAGGGTATTAGCCTTCGTTCCTTAATCCTTTTATTACCACAAAAGACCCTGTTCCAAAACCATTTTCTATCGGCTGGGTATTATTTCCTGGAAATAGCGTTTGTCTGCTCTCAATAGCTCCAAACCCAGCTTCACTTAAACAGGCTAAACTTCCTTCGTTGAGAGGCGGAATTCAATATCCATGCCCAAAGGACATGGATATTGAATCTTTGCACCAAAAAATAAAGTAAAAGCTCTTTTTTTACTAAAGAGATTAGTAAAATAGATTGCAATTATTCAGCGTATTCATAATACTCTAAAGTCTGATTATAGTGAATCCTTCGGGTGATAGATATGAAAAATTCAATGGCATTCCAACAAACATTGTTTTTACAATGAGCAAGCTAATCTGTGACATTAAGGATCACTCACTCGCTGATGTGGGACGAAACCGAATCGACTGGGCATGGACAGAAATGCCGGTATTACGAGCATTACATGATCAATTTATCCGCGAACAACCTCTAACTGGCGCACGCATTAGCGGCTGCCTGCATATCACAACAGAAACCGCTAATCTGGCACGCATATTAAAAGCAGGCGGTGCTGAACTGTTGCTATGCGCCAGTAATCCACTCAGTACGCAGGATGATGTTGCAGCAGCACTGGTTGAACATTACCAGATTCCCACTTTTGCTGTCCGGGGAGAGAATGATGCTCGCTATTATCACCACATTGCTGTAGCTCTGGAGCACCACCCTCAATTAACGATGGATGATGGCGCTGATCTGGTGAGCGAATTACATAAAAACCGTAGTGACCTATTATCTGAACTTATCGGCGGAACCGAGGAAACCACTACCGGTGTGATTCGATTACGCGCTATGGCGGCAGATAATGCACTTGCATTTCCTGTTATTGCCGTCAATGATGCAATGACCAAACATCTGTTTGATAACCGTTATGGCACCGGTCAAAGTACTTTGGATGGTATCATCCGGGCAACCAATATTCTCCTGGCAGGAAAAACTTTTACGGTCGTCGGTTATGGTTGGTGTGGGCGGGGCATAGCCATGCGTGCTAAAGGCCACGGTGCCCAAGTTGTTGTTATTGAAGTGAATCCGCTTAAAGCATTAGAAGCCGCAATGGATGGATTTCAAGTAATGCCCTTGCTGGAAGCGGCTGCCTGTTCAGATTTTATCGTGTCAGCAACAGGTGATAAACATGTTATTGACCACTCGCATTTTCAAGTTATGAAAGACGGTTGTGTTATCGCTAATTCCGGTCATTTCAATGTTGAAATTAACATCCCTGCATTGCAGGGACTGGCGAAAAAGACATCTCGGCCGCGTCAATTTATTGAGGAATATCAGCTTGAAGATGGGCGCAGGATTCGTTTGTTGGCAGAAGGCAGGCTGGTTAATCTGGCAGCAGCAGAAGGGCACCCGGCTACGGTTATGGATATGAGTTTCGCCAATCAGGCATTAAGCATCGTTTACTTATGGAACCATGGAAAAAATCTGCAAAACAAGGTTCATTCGGTTCCAGAAAATATCGATAATAAAATTGCTACAATGAAACTGGCTGCCATGGGGATTAGCATTGATACCTTGACTGAGGAACAGCAAGCATATCTGACTTCATGGAAAGAAGGTACATAGTCATGCCACATTCTAAATAGGAGTTTATACTAATGAAAATTGCAGTAGCAAGCCAAAATCGAAGAGAAATTACCGATCATACCGGGCGGTGCAGAAAATTCTGGATCTATGAAATAGAAAACGGAACGATTGCAAACAAAGAGTTATTAGAATTTCCAAAAGAACAATCTTTTCACGACAGCTCACCTCATGAACGTTCTCCATTAGACGATATGCAAGTTTTGATAGCGGGTGGCATGGGCACTGGTTTAGTACGCCGACTTGTAAGCATGGATATTGAACCGTTAATCACAACAGAAACCAATCCCGATAAAGCTGTTGAGGATTACCTGAAGGGAGCTCTGATCACTCGTCCAGCGGAACCTCATGAGCATGGTCATAAACATATGCCAGATAAATCCCCGCCAAAAAGGTGATTGCCAATGCCTGTCCTGAATATTGGCAAGCACAAAAAGCAATGAAGGATTAAGTGACTTCACAACTGAAAAAGGAATGATTAATTGATTGTTTTCGGGCCTGTGCCCTCAAGACGCCTCGGTCGTAGTTTAGGCATTAATAATATTCCGCCTAAACATTGTTCTTATTCCTGTGTTTATTGTCAGGTGGGTTCGACAAAAGCAACGGAAATAGAGTCTCGTGTATTTTATCAACCGGAACATGTTTTCAATGAAGTCAAGACTCGCGTGATGAAGCTTAAGGAACAACAGGAGTCGATTGATTATATAACTTTTGTACCTGATGGAGAACCTACGCTTGATAATAATCTGGGTAAAACGATAGTGCTTTTACGTGATTTGGGCATTAAAATCGCCATTATCACCAATAGTTCACTTATTTGGCGAAAAAAAGTTCGGGAAACTCTGCAATTAGCCGATTGGGTTTCGCTGAAAATAGATAGTGTTAATCAGTCAATATGGCAACGAATTAATCAGCCCAATAAACACTTAAATTTACAGGAAATATTGTCGAATATATTATCTTTTGCTGATGATTTTGACGGATTTTTAGCAACTGAAACCATGTTACTCGAAGGACTCAATACTGATGATTCAAGCATTGCTGAATTAGTGGGGTTTTTGCAGCAACTTGCACCGGATAAAGCCTATCTAGCTATTCCCACACGTCCGACAGCAGAGCAAGGAGTAAATGCCCCCGATGCAGATGTACTCAATCATATTTATCAAACGGTAAACCAGAGCATTTCCGAAGTTGAGTTATTGACTGGCTATGAAGGCAACGCATTTGCTTCCAGCGGTGATTTGGTAAATGATTTACTGGCTATTACGGCAGTTCATCCTATGCGAAAAGAGGCCGTACAGATCTTGCTGGAAAAGACAAAAACAAATTGGGATATCGTTCGAAAACTTATTGAGGAAAACAAACTCCGGGAAATAGAATATAACGGGAATACTTTCTATCTTAGGGCATATAAGCGAAAAATTCCCAACAACCAAATGCAAGCTAATCGAGATTTCGTGTGAAAATTAGTTTAAAAGAGATGAGCGTTGGCGACATAGGTCGTGTCGTAGGATTCGACAAGAGTTTCCTGCCCTATCGGCAAAAAATGCTGG
>JAGLUC010000307.1 GCA_023134955.1 Methylococcales bacterium
CGTTAATTCTAAAGTAGGTGGATAATTCCATCGGGCAACGAACCCCTTTTGGAATATAAACAAAAGAACCATCGGTAAATACGGCTGCATTTAAAGCTGCAAAAAAATTATCGCCTGAAGGGACTACAGTGCCTAGATATTGCTTTACCAACTCAGGATATTCTTGCAAGGCTTCTGAAATAGGGCAAAAAATCACTCCAACCTCTTTTAACTTACCCTTAAAAGTAGTAGCAACTGAAACGCTATCAAAAACCGCATCAACCGCAACGCCAGCCAAACGTTCTTGTTCATCTAAAGGAATACCTAGTTTTTTATAGGTTTCCAGCAATTCAGGATCAACCTCATCTAAACTTTGCGGTTTGTCAGAATCTTTTTTTGGGGCAGAATAATAACTGATTGCCTGATAATCAATCGGCTCGATATTTAACTGCGCCCAATCAGGTGACTTCATAGTTTGCCAATGCCGAAACGCCTTTAATCTATATTCCAGCATAAACTCAGGTTCATTTTTAACTTTTGACAGCTTGGCAATCACCTGTTCATCCAAACCAGGCGGAAAAGTATCTACTTCTATATCCGTCACAAATCCTTGTTTGTAATCTTGACTAATAAGATGTTCTATTTCTTCTGCACTTGATGACATAAACTTCTCTATCTATATAAAATACTGACGGGGATTAGAATTTCTGTTGGCTGTTTAGCCGGGGCGATCATATCGGCTAAGGTTACAGATTCCAATGTATTAAATATTTTCTGGTTAATTAATCCCCAGTTCCCTTGAATCTCACAGCCTGAAGCTTGCTCACAATTTTGATGAGAGGCTGTACATTCCGTTAATGCAATTGGTCCTTCTAAAGCAGTAATAATAGTTGCAACTGTAATAGCATCAGGGGCTCTAGCTAATAAATAACCACCTTTTGCACCTCTAATTGAAGTTAAAACCTTTGCTTTTACTAAAATTTTTAATACTTTACTGACAGTAGGCTGACCAATACCTGTTACTTCTGCAATTTCTTGTGAAGCATACATGTGCTGTGGATCTTTGGCCATATGACTCAAAATCACAGTAGCATAATCGGTTAACTTACTTAGTTTTAGCATTACATCCTCGTTTCAATGTGGACTATTTTAGTCCTATTTAATTCCATAGTAAAGTACTAGGTAATTATTTTTACATTTAGCCCAGCTTAATTATTCCAATATTTTCTTTTCTCTAACCGTGCTGACTTTATAACAATCTTGCCTAGCGAATAAGAAACCGTTAAAGCACCATGGTCGGAGGTATTTACCCAGTCAATACCCAGTTCTTTATATCGTTTTATTACTTGCTTATGGGGAAAAGAAAATCTATTTCTATAGCCTGAAGGGATTAAAATAATATCAGCGTCAACCTTGGTCAAAAAGGCTAGTGTTGATGATGTTTTACTGCCATGATGAGGTGCTATTAAGACATCACTTGCTAACTTTTCGACCTTATTATCAAGCAACCAATATTCTGCTGACTTTTCAATATCACCCGTTAATAAAAAACTGCCTTGCTTTGAAGTCACTTTTAAAACACAGGAATTATTATTGTCGCCAATTTGACTGCCAATTGTGGGTGATAATATTTCAAAATTAACTTGATCCCAAACCCAGGATTGTTCAGCTTGACATTGAGTCGGTGAATATTGTTTTAGCTTATTAGGTACGCTTGTTAATACCTGACTGACATTAGTCTGTTTCAGTATTGATCCAGCCCCACCAATATGATCATTATCTCCATGGCTAATGAGTAAAATATCTACAATATCAATTCCTTTGCTTTTAAGAAAAGGAAGGACAACAGTACTACCCATATCAAACTGTTCTGAATATTTTGCGCCTGTATCAAACACCAGAGTATGCTTTTTAGTTTCTATCACCGCTGACAAACCTTGCCCTACATCCAACAGAGTCATTACAACGGCTCCATCTTTGGGTTTTTCAATGCTGACAAATAATAAAGGCAGTAATAACACAACACCTAAGTAACGAGCAGGCATTCCTTTAGGTGCTAACAAAATCAGCATTCCTAATAATGCAAATGGAAGGGTATAAGTCGGTGGTGGAATAACAGTGATGGATGCAAAAGGTAGTTCTGCCATTTTAATTAAAACCAACCACAATCCTTGTAAAACATGGTCTACCCAGTCAAAAACGTAACTTGCTAATGTGCTTGATAAAAACATCAACATTACGCCCAACAAACATAAAGGTACTACCAAAAGGCTAATAATTGGAACGGTTATAAAATTTGCTATAGGCGCAATAATAGAAAATTGCTGAAAATAAAATATTAACAAGGGTGCCAGACCAAGCGCAGTAATGAAATGAATTTTTATCGCACCTTGCCAATATCCAGCTTTGCCCAGTCGCCCTGCTAAACTATAGACTATGAGAAATACGGCTAAGAATGACAACCAGAAACCTACGGATAATACGGCTAATGGGTCATACAATAAAACTGCCAGCATGGTTATTGATAATGTATTGACAGGCGTTATATTTCTTTGCCAAACAAGTGTCATCATTACAATTGATAGCATCAGTAAAGACCGTTGCGTAGGTAATGAAAAACCAGCGAGTGCTGAGTAAAAAGTGGCAATTGATATGGCAATAATTGCAGCTTGTTTTTGTGGAGATGTAACACCAAAGCGACCACCTAGCCATAAGGACACAAAGAAAGCCAAACCAGAGATCAAACCAATATGTAACCCAGAAATAGCTAATAGGTGAACCGTTCCCGTTTGTCTAAATACTTTCCATTGTTCAGGACTCAATTCATACTTAACCCCTATAGTCAGAGCTTTAACTACGCTAATATTCTTTGAATCTTTTAATAATATTGTCAGCTTATCTGAAATATGTTGCCGTATGACATCAACGCTTTTCCATAAAGGCTTAGTTGATATAAGTTGTGGTGCAGGCTTATCTCTGACATAACCAGTCGCAGCAATATTTTGAGAAAATAACCAGCCTTCGTAATCGAAACCACTGCTATTAAACAAACCATACGGTTTTTTTAATTTAACCGTCAATAACCAGGTTTGACCGGCTTTAATTTGTTGTTTAGGAAAATACCAATTTAAGCGTATTTTTTCAGGTAAATTATTTTTTGACTGGAATGGGGCAAAATCGAATCGAACTCTTCTATCATCATATTTTGGCAAGCCAACTACTTTACCTTCAACCTGAATAATCTTCCCTTGTTTTTCGTCGGGTAATCTATCTGCTAAACGGATATTAGCAAAAGCAATTGCCCAAACCATACCAAAGAAAAAGAATACCAATAGCCAGTAGCGGAAAAAAGCAAATAAAAGAATTAATAATATGATAGCCAATAAATAAGCCAGTTCAGGTAAAGCTGAAAATTGTTGAACAACAATAATACCCGTAACAAATGATAAAACAGATAAGCTTATACTAGTATTTAGCTTACCTTTCATGACATGGAAACCTATTAATTTAACATGTAAAGTTAATGTAATTTAAACCTTGTTGCATTAATTCATCTAACCAAAATTGATAAAATACTAGTTGAATAGAACGAGCAGATTTAAAACAATCTTCACCCTACACTGACTAGTGGTGCGACAACCTTGGTTTGATGGATGGCTCTTTAATTTCCATAGCGATGTAAGCAAGAAAAACAGTCATTGGGGCGCAGTGCTTTAGCCTGCTTTTCGGTAATCAAAGCAGGCTAAAGCACTGCGCCCCAATGACAGCTATCCATCAAACCAAAATTGCTAGAACACTGGCTTCTGATCAACTTATACATAGCTATCAACAAAAACTTGCAAGCCTTGTTGCACCAGATTATATGTGGTATCAATATTACTGGCAATATCTCCTTCTAAAACATTTAATCCTGTTAAAACATCTCTGGCATCTTCAAAGCCTTTATCAATAGCACCTGCAATAATTTCAGCAAATTTTACCGCTGCTTGCTCCTCATTTAAATCAAGATTTTGTTGGCGGAATGAGGGAAAGAATGCTGTACTCATTGATATGATTCTATCGGCTGTAGCTTCTGGACTTACACCAAGCTCAGAGTCATAAACATTCTGTATAGCATTGTCACCAAAATCAGCTTTTAAAGCATCATTAACTGCTCTTATTACAATTTTATATAGCCCTTCACTAACATTTATATTTGCTTGTAAAATGGATGTATTAAACTGACTTTGTAGCATTTTCCTTGGATTTTTAGCATTTTTCTCATCTGATACCGCTGAAATTTGTTGTCCTAATGAATCATTTTCTTGTTTATTATGACTAACCTTAATGTCAACAACCCTTTGGCTAAATCTACTTGTACTAGTAACAGTTTCCATAATCTTAACCTCAATCTATAACTTACTCTAACAAATCGACTGATTACGAAAAATCTTAAGTAAAACATCATTCCTTTCTCATTCATCACTTAGGAATAAGTGATTTAATAATATCCTCGCTCCTTGGCATAAACCTGATAAACTTAACATTATTAGATAATTTAATAAATTAACTCATGCCAAAAAAATTAATAAAAAAGTATTTACCTGACCCTGAAAAACTTAAACAACAAAAAAGTCTTCAGTTTTTAGGTGATAGACTACATGAACCTAATTTATGGCATTTAAACCGCCATTCGGTTTCACTCGCTTTTGCAGTAGGATTTTTTGTAGCATGGATACCAACGCCTGGACAAATGGCAATTGCAGCAATTGCAGCTTTTTATTTTAGAGCCAACCTTCCTGTTTCTGTTGCATTAGTCTGGGTTACCAATCCATTTACCATGCCACCCATGTTTTATTTCGCTTATATTGTTGGCTTATGGTCTTTAGGTATGAACTCTCCATCTGGGGATTTTAACTTTAGTATAGAAAGTATTCTGTCTAACCTTACAGATATTGGTGGACCCTTTCTGTTCGGTTGCTTGCTTTTAGGTATTATCTCTTCGGTTATAGGTTATTTTGGTATCAAGTACTATTGGCAATATAACATCATAAAACGCTGGATAACTAGAAAAAAGCGTTAAACCTAAATTAATTCGCCCTATGTCATTATTTTCAGGCATAGAGGACTAAAGTCCGCTCCATCCAAAATTCACACAATCAAACCATCTTCCATATGTAACACCCTATCCATTCTTTGTGCTAATTCTGAATCATGTGTTACCACTAAAAAGCTTACCTGTAGTTCCTGATTTAGTTCTAGCATTAGCTGATAGATATGCTCCGCTGTCTTACTGTCTAAATTACCTGTAGGTTCATCTGCCAACACACATTTAGGCTGATTGATTAATGCCCTTGCTACTGCTGCACGTTGTCTTTCACCACCTGATAATTCACCTGGCTTATGCTCAAGTCTATGTCCCAATCCCACTCGACCTAACAACTCTATCGCTTGTTTGCGTGCCTGTTTTATTGATTTTCCTGCAATCAATACTGGCATAGCTACATTTTCTAAAATTGTAAACTCACCTAGCAAATGATGAAATTGATAGATAAACCCTAGTGAACTATTTCTTAGTTTACATAAATTAGAGGCACTAATTGTATTCAGGTCTTCACCATCTAAAATCACATTACCTGAGGTAGGTTTTTCTAAGCCACCTAATAAATGCAGTAAAGTGCTTTTCCCTGATCCAGAAGCACCCATAATAGCAACCCGCTCCCCTGCATTAATTGATAAATCAACCCCTTTTAACACTTCAACATCCAAATCACCTTGCTGAAATCGCATGGTCAACTGCTTGCACTGTAATATGATTGAATTATTCATATCGCAACACCTCCGCCGGATTTACTCTGGAGGCTTGCCATGCCGGGTATAAAGTCGCAAGCAAGGATAAAACAAAGGCAATTACTGCTATGCCATAAACATCATCCCAAACTAATTTAGAAGGTACATCACTGATGTAATAAACGTCTGCCGCCATAAACTGCACGCCAAAGAAACCTTCAATTGCTGGAATAATGGTTTCAATATTCAAGGCTAAAAGCACCCCTCCAAGCGTACCTAGTGATATTCCAATAATGCCAATAACCCCACCTAAAACTATAAATATACCCATTACCGACAGATTGGATAGACCTTGGGTTTTTAAAATAGCAATATCCCCCCGTTTATCCGTTACCACCATCACCAAAGTTGAAACAATATTGAATGCTGCTACTGCCACAATCAATAACAAAATAATAAACATCACTCTTTTTTCGGTTTTAATTGCTCTGAAAAAATTTTGATGCGCCTTAGTCCAATCGCTTACTCTATAATTATTATACAATTTATTAGCTAATGATTTAGTTACCAGTGGGGCATTAAACAAGTCATCTAATTTTAATCTTAAGCCACTCACTGAATCCCCTAAACGAAACAGCTTCTTGGCATCATTAATATGAATAATCGCCATATTACGGTCATATTCATACATGCCTACTTTAAATACACCCACTACTGTAAATCGTTTTAAACGGGGCAAAATACCAGCAGGCGTAGAGTTTACTTGTGGACTAATAATAGTGACCTTATCACCAATCATCACCCCTAAAAAATTTGCTAATTCAGCACCTAAAATAATACCAAATTTTCCAGAAACTAAATCAACCAGTCGTCCCACCTGCATTT
Source organism: Methylococcales bacterium (assembly GCA_023134955.1). Lineage (GTDB taxonomy): Bacteria > Pseudomonadota > Gammaproteobacteria > Methylococcales > Methylomonadaceae > QPIN01. The sequence continues at coordinate 6,634 of JAGLUC010000307.1, forward strand.
TATTGCCTACCTCAGATACTTTAGGCTCATATTCAGGCTCAATACCGCGCAATAGGGTTCCACTCACACGTCGACTGGCATTTATCATCACTTGCCCTCTCACAAAAGGTGCTGAGCCTTCTATATGGGGATAATTAATCACTCTTTTTTCTAGTGTCTGCCATTGTTGTAGCTTTCCATTTCTGCCAGTAATGGTTGCGTGAGAAGTCATGCCTAAAATACGTTCACGTAATTCAGACTCAAAGCCATTCATCACAGAAAGCACCGCAATTAAAGCGGTAACACCTAAAGCAATCCCTAAAACTGATGTTAGAGTAATAAAGGAAATAAACTGGGTTCGTCGTTTGGCACGTGTATATCTCAGACCAATATAAAAAGTCAGCGGCTTAAACATGATTTTTATCCATTTTCTTTACATTGTGAACAAAAACCATAGAGGTATAAACTATGATCTGTTAATTGGTAGCCCAGTTTTTCAGCTATCTCTTCCTGATGCTTTTCTATGACACTATCGGTAAATTCATCAACTTTGCCACATTTCATGCAAACAATATGATCATGATGAGCACCTTTATTCAATTCAAAAATAGAATTTCCACCTTCAAAGTGATGCCTTGTCACTAACCCAGCAGCCTCAAATTGAGTTAGAACACGATAAACCGTTGCTAAGCCAATTTCTTCATCCTCACTCAATAAAATTTTATAAACCTTTTCCGCAGACAAATGACGGTCATTCGTTTGTTTTTCTAAAATTTCTAAAATTTTAACGCGAGGTAACGTTACTTTTAGACCGACATTTCTTAAATCATTACTTTCCAAGAGGAAATCTCCAGATAAATTCTCTACATTTTAATAAAAAACGTAACTACTCAGCGTATTTCACTCTGCTCTTAAGCCCTCTCTCCAGCAAGAGAGGGCTTAAGAGCTGTATCAGTCATTTCAT
>JAGLUC010000308.1 GCA_023134955.1 Methylococcales bacterium
GAACCTGTAGGTTTCGTTATCTTGTACTAACTCACCCCTGAGACTCGGCCTTATATGACATTCTTGCTCATAAGCTCGCAGTTTTGCGCTCAGGTTTCCTTATCACAACCCCTCGCGAAGTTGTAATTGCCTTCGGCTAGTGGTTATACTTATTCAAAAAATGAATAAGGTAGGTTCTCCCACAGAGGACTTTCTCCTCATAAGTTCACGCCCATGCTGGCCGTACACAATCTAGCCAGGAATGCTAACGATGCCTCTTGGGTAGCCTTTTAAATTGTCACCGCTAACCTCTTGGCTCCCCAGCTTCCTGGTTGCTGTTCAAATATACCAGCGCAGCATGTACCACACTCCAGACAACAACCCTCAGTAGTTAATTGCCATTCACTGAGTTGGTACCAGTCTCGTCCTATTAACAAGGCTCCACATTGGTGACACCATGTGCTGTCACCTGTTTTATCATGCATATTGCCGACATAGGCATAATGAATACCGTTATCCAATGCAATCTGTCTTGCTTTTTTTACTGTTTCTGGTGGTGTCGAAGGTTTATCCATCATTTTCCAGTCAGGATGAAACACCGAAAAATGCATCGGGACATCAGCCCCCAAATGTTCGACTACCCACTGAGTCATCTGCTGAATTTCAGCTTCAGAGTCATTTTCTCCCGGTATAATCAGTGTGGTCAGTTCCAGCCAGACAGTGGTTTCATGCTTTATATATTCTAATGTCTCAAGTACGGGTTGTAGATGAGAACCTGTTAATTTGTGATAGAATTTTTCTGTGAATGCCTTAAGGTCAACATTAGCCGCATCCATATAACGGTAGAACTCCGCTCGTGGTTCAGGGCAAACATATCCCGCTGTTACTGCAACATTTTTTATCCCTTGCTCTGTACAAGCCTGTGCTACATCAATTGCATATTCATGAAAAATAACCGGGTCGTTATAGGTGTAGGCCACACTGCGACAACCTAACTCGCTGGCTTTGTTGACAATCATATCAGGCGTTGCTTTCGCCATCAAGGTATCCATTTCTCTGGACTTACTGATATCCCAGTTCTGACAGAATTTGCAGGCGAGATTACAACCCGCAGTACCAAATGACAGTACAGGTGTTCCTGGCAAGAAATGATTTAATGGTTTTTTTTCTATCGGATCAACAGCAAAGCCACTGGAACGTCCCCAGGTAGTCAGAACAACTTTATTATCCTGATTAGCACGTACAAAACATAGGCCGCGCTGGCCTTCATGCAGTTTACAAAATCTGGGGCAAAGATCACATTGAATCCGGCCATCGTCCAGCAAATGCCAGTATTTTGTCGCCACTGCATCCGGAAATTTTTCGTTTATAATGACTGAACTATTCATGCTATACCTCGTCAAATTTTTAGCTTCAAACAAACCTTGCAATCCTGAATGCCCTACAGGATACTAAAGGTTAATAGTACTCCTTTAGGAGCTGGTAATGGAAATTATTCGACCATTACACCTCCTCATCCCTTAGGGAAAAATACTGCCCTTGATCAATGGAGAGACCTCCAAGGTTTCCCCAAAGGGGGCAAAGACGAATGACTCTAAGTCTGGAGCCTGGCAATATACCCATTTGTGCAAGCCGCCGGGCTACTTCTTTATCCTGGCTCAGAGATCGTATGATGCATTCGCTGCTAGCTTGTAAGCTTAGACGGGTGTTCATGTGTTGGACGAGTTCATTTCTTGTTGTTTCAACACCGTGCCTCCCTCGGCAATACTCAGGTCTCGTGCAATTACGTTGCATTTGGCCTGCAGCAGAAAGAATATTGGAGCAGAATCGGATGGGAAGGCGCTCAGTTGTTCCATAGTATTAAGCAATATACTGTGTTGCAAGTTTTCAGAAGCTCCAGCGCGACGTGAGGCGCTCAATGCCAGTCGCAGTAAACAAGGGTAAGAGTCGAGATAGGTTTCCATACTAATATTTAATCATTTCCTTTCTTATTAGTTTTTACCACAATTCACCCACATCTTTTTCTTTGCTGTCATCAGAGTGTTTTTTTTCTGGCCAGTTTTTTACGGCACGTTTATTCTCGTCTTTGGTAACATTTTTGGAAAGCTTTATTATTTGGTAATAGTCTTAAATATTCCATTTTGTATTAATACTGTGTATTGATTAAGATTGAACGTTGGTCACATGACTTATTGATCTTTAGGCCTTTTATTACCACAAAAGATCCTTTTCCAAAACCATTCTCAATATGCTGGGTATCATTTTCTGGAAAAATGGTTTGCCTGGTTTCAAAAGCTCCAAATCCGGCATCACTTAAACAGGCTAAAACTTCCTCAGTTGAGAAAAATTCGGCAATACTATAAAAATGACTTTTATCTTTGTTAGCTCTATAAACTTTACCTAATTCACTTTCTTTATCAATAAAGCCGATAATAATAAAACCCTCTTTTTTTAATACGCGGAATGCTTCCTGAAATGATTTTTTAAGATCATCAACAAAACATATTGTGGTAACCATTAATACAAAATCAAAAGTACTATTCGCGATAGGTAAATCCTCAGCGACACCGGGGAGAACGTGCATGCCCAATTTTCTCGCTTTATCCGCCATTTTCTGCGAAGGTTCAACGCCTGTTTTAATCCCTAAAGGATAGGCGAATTTACCTGAACCAACACCGACTTCCAAACCATTGCCGTTAGCAGGAATAAAATATTTTAACGCACGGAGTTCTGCTTCATATTTATCTTTATTTCTGACAAACCATTCATCGTATTCTTCGCTAAAATCTTCAAACGGTGCAATCTTTGCCATCTATTTTCTCTATATATTAAACATTCAGCTTTTCTGTTGCTTAAAAACCGAAACCAAAAATAAAAGCGCACTGGCAATAATGATTAGCGGGCCCGCTGGCACATCAGTAATGGCATAGGCTATAACACCCAGAACACAGGCAAGTCCTCCGGCAATCGTGCTGATAATTGTGTATTGCGATAAATTGCTGCTGATATTTTTGGCAGTGCAGGCTGGGATTGCCAGCAATGCTGCCGTCATTAATCCACCGACGATACGCACCCCCAATGCGACTGTTACAGCAATGCAAAGCAAATATAAAGCATTGCTCAGCTTAAGATTAATCCCGCTTGTTTGTGCTAAATCACTGGAGATACTAGCCAGCACCATACTGGAATAAATCTTTTTTACTGTGAAAAACAGTGCTATTGAAATAATAACAGTGACTAGAACCGTCATTGAGCTTATCTGGGACACATCACCTAGCAAAGCAATATCAATTTCTTCTTTTGGCAGAAACAGAAAAGCAGTAGCCAGAGAGGTAGAAAAAACTACTGCCGTCAGAGCTTCAAGGTGTAAACGGGTTTTCTCCTCTAATAGCCATATCAGCAATACCCCAAATGCCAGAAATAACGTAGCACCGATTGAAACATCAAAATCATATAGTAATGCCAAGGCAACACCTGGCAGAGTCAAATGACCGAGTGCACCGCCCATTAAAGCCATCCGTTTAGACAGCATCAAAGAACCTAAATAACCCGCAATGGCACCGATCGTTCCGCTCAAAATCAGTGCAAGCAAAATCTGTGTGTTCATGGTCTTTACCTATGCTGATGTTTATAAAATTTGATACCAGTCCCGTAAAGTGTTTTCAGCTGTTCGGGCGTAAGCACCTCATCAGGTGTCCCCATGCACACTTGCTGTTTGTTTAGGCAAATGACTTGGGTCGCGTATTCCCAGACAATATTCAGATCATGGGTGACAAGCAAAATAGTCAGGTTCTGGTTTTGCCAAAATTTATGCAACAAGCTGTAAATGGTTTCTTCACCGCCAATATCAATGCCCGAAGTCGGTTCATCCAGAATTAGCACATCGGGGTTATCAAGCAGTGCCCAGCCAATCAGCATACGTTGAAACTGTCCTGTTGAAAGTTCACTGAATTGATGGGTCAACAGGCTTTCATCTAGTCCGACATCAGCAATTATCGACTTAATGGTATTTGAATCCGTAGTTTTAAAAGCATAGAACTCCTTAATATTTAAAGGAGGAAGGTTTTTTCGTTGCAGGAACTCTTGAGGTGGCAGGTAACTGATTTTCTGAGCATTCCATGAAACT
>JAGLUC010000309.1 GCA_023134955.1 Methylococcales bacterium
GTAAACTTCATACGGGCTGCTTTTTCATTACTGCGAATACTTTTGAAAGGATTAATACGTTGTTGCAAATTAACTAACGCATAATATCAACTTTATCGCCGTTACCAATTAATACAATGTCAGCATCTCGGTGAGAAAATAGCCCTACGGTGACTACACCAGTAATATCGTTAATAGTACGTTCTAGTTCCATAGGGTTGATAATATCAAGATTGTGCACATCAAGAATTTCACAGCCGTTATCAGTGTAATAATCTTCGCGCCAGATGGGTTGTCCGCCTAATTTTACCATTTCACGAGCAACGTAGCTGCGAGCCATTGGGATGACTTCAACAGGTAATGGAAACTTACCCAAAACATCAACACATTTACTATCATCGACGATACAAACAAATTTTTTGCTAGCTGCGGCGATGATTTTTTCACGAGTTAATGCTCCACCACCACCTTTGATCAGTTTTTTACGTGGATCAACTTCATCAGCACCATCTATATAAACCTCAATGTCGCCGACACTGTTTAGTTCTAAAACGGGAATACCAATATTTTTTAGCCGTTGAGTTGTTGCATCAGAACTGGACACTGCAGCTTCAATATCAGCTTTAAAATCAGCCAGCATTTCAATAAAGAAATTAACGGTTGACCCTGTTCCAACACCAACAATGGAAACCCCTTTTATATATTCCAGGGCAGATTGAGCTACTTGTTTTTTTAATTCGTCTTGTGTCATAGGTTAGTTTTTTTTATGTGAAGGAGCGATTAGGAATTTACTATAGCTCCAGAGTTAAAGAAATAATTGTTATAGTTGAATAATAACCGATGTAAGACAATTTTTCAGCCGAATTTAAATGCTGCGAAGTATAATGGTCACTTATTTTTAAAATATACCGTAAATATGGAAGATTATTCATACGCCCCAGATTATGAGCTTGAAGCATTAAAAGTCCCTCCTCATTCTATTCAAGCTGAACAATCTGTTTTGGGTGGGTTAATGCTTGATAATCAGACATGGGATTCAGTTGCAGATAAAGTTATCGTTGAAGATTTCTATCGTAAAGATCATCGATTGATTTTTACTACGATTGAGCAATTGGCTGAAAAGCAAGAGCCATTTGATGTGATTACGCTTTCAGAGTCATTAGAAGCCGTTGGTGAATTAGAGGCTGCTGGTGGGTTGGCATATTTAGCTATTTTGGCTAAAGATACGCCTAGTGCAGCAAATATAGTTGCTTATGCCAATATTGTACGAGACCGGTCTGTTCTTAGGCAATTAATCCATATTGGTACTGATATTTCAGATTCAGCGTTTAATAGAGAAGGACGCGATACGTCTGAATTATTAGAACACGCGGAGCGAGAGGTTTTTAAAATTGCCGAACAAAGGCAAAGAGGACAAGAGGGAGGGTTTAAGTCTATTAAAAACCTATTAGCTTCTGCGGTTGATAAAATTGAAACGCTTTACGAGCAAGAAGGCAATATTACAGGTGCCAGTACGGGGTTTGCAGATTTAGATAGTTTGACCTCTGGTTTACAGCCTGCTGATTTAATCATTGTTGCGGGTCGACCCTCTATGGGGAAAACAACTATAGCTATGAATATAGCTGAGAATATCGCCATTCAAGGTGACAAGCCTGTTGCTGTGTTTAGTATGGAAATGCCTGGCGATTCGTTAGCAATGAGAATGATGTCTTCTTTGGGCCGAATTGACCAAAATAAGGTGAGGACAGGTAAACTAGAAGATGATGAGTGGCCAAGGCTTACATCGGCCATTAATTTATTAGCTGAAACAAAGTTATTTATTGATGATACTCCCGCTTTAACGCCTACCGAAGTTCGAGCAAGAGCACGGCGCTTGACACGAGAACATGGTCAATTAGGCTTAATTGTTTTAGATTACCTGCAACTTATGCAATCACCTTCTAGTGGGGAAAACCGGGTTCAGCAAATATCAGATATTTCCAGAGGGCTTAAAGCGTTAGCTAAAGAGCTAAACGTACCTGTTGTTGCCCTCTCTCAGTTAAACAGAAATCTTGAACAGCGACCTAATAAACGCCCTGTTATGTCTGATTTAAGAGAATCAGGTGCGATAGAGCAGGATGCTGATTTAATTATTTTTATTTATCGTGATGAAGTTTATAACGAAGATAGTCCAGATAAAGGTATAGCGGAGGTGATTATTGGTAAGCAAAGGAATGGTCCACTGGGAACGGTTAGATTAACCTTTCTGGGACAGTACACTCGATTCGAGAATTTTGTGGGAGACCCATATTCTTCTGAGGACTATGAATGATAAATTCTGCTTATGCTTTAATTAACCTGTCTGCAATTGAGCATAATATAGCAAAAGTCAAAGAATATGCACCGCAAGCTAAAATTATGGCTGTTATAAAAGCCAATGCATATGGTCATGGGCTATTAACAGTTGTTAAGGCGTTGGCGGAAGTTGATGCGGTGGCAGTAGCTAGGATAAGTGAAGGCATTCGATTACGTAATGCAGGATTTAAGGATAGAGTTTTAATTTTAGAAGGATTTGTCAGCGTGCAAGAACTGGAAGACTTAATTATATATGACTTAGAAGCAGTCATACACTCTTGGGAACAGATAGAAGTTTTAAAGGCATACCAGGCAAAGCAGAAGTTATCTGTATGGTTGAAATTAGACTCAGGGATGAATCGCTTAGGGTTAAAAGTAAAAGAGTTTTCTGCTGCCTATCAGCAGCTACAGAGTTGTCATAGTGTTAATCAGCCAATTTCTTTAATGACTCATTTGTCTAGTGCAGATGATGTAAATAGCGATGTGACGGTACAACAAATTAGTCGTTTTAATGATGTGGTTAATGAGTATCCAGATGATAAGAGCATTGCCAACTCTGCTGGGTTATTGGCATGGCCTGATTCAATTACAGACTGGGTGCGCCCAGGAATCATGCTATACGGGGTGTCACCTTTTCAAGATAAAAACGGGAAAGAGTTTGGGCTTAAACCTGTGATGAGTTTTTTTTCCAGATTATTGGCTGTGAAAGATATTGCAATAGGTGATAGTGTTGGTTATGCAGGTACTTGGGTTTGTCAAAAGCCGACCAAACTGGGTGTGATTGCTATTGGTTATGGTGATGGTTATCCTCGCTATGCAAAACCAGGCACACCTGTTTTAGTTAATGGACAAAGGGTTTCTTTAGTGGGGCGAGTTTCAATGGATATGATTACCGTTGATTTAACCAGTGAATCAAAAGCTAAAGCAGGTGATCCTGTTACTTTGTGGGGCGAGGGATTAGCCGTGGAAGAAATTGCTCATTACTCAGATACAATTCCTTATACTTTGCTTTGTGGTGTGACACAGAGAGTAGAGATGAGAACGAAATAAGAATATTAATATGTCTAAAAAACAAAAAACGGCTTTTGTCTGTACAGAATGTGGGACAGAATTTCCCCGTTGGGGTGGACAGTGTACGAGTTGTGGTGAATGGAATGTTATTAAAGAAATTCGCTTGGGGTCAGATAAAAAGAATAGCTCAAACTCAAGAGCTGGTTATTCAGGTATTCGCTCAGAGATTAGATTATTATCTGATGTCGATTTAGCAAAAGCTGAAAGGATTTCTACAGGGCTAGATGAGTTTGACCGGGTTTTAGGCGGCGGTATTGTTAAAGGCAGCGTAGTTTTAATTGGTGGTGCGCCAGGAGCAGGAAAAAGCACCATTTTATTGCAAGCTATCGCAAATGCTGCTAAAGCTGGCTTGTCGGTATTATATGTTTCAGGGGAAGAGTCTCTACAGCAGATAGCAGAAAGAGCAAATAGGCTGGGACTGGATTCACATTTAATAAAAATGCTGGCAGAAACATCGGTGCAAGCAATTTGTGATTGTGTTAATCAAGAAAAACCAGAATTAGTGATTATTGACTCAATTCAAGTCATGCATACAGTCGACTCTGATACCGCCCCTGGCTCAGTTTCTCAAGTCAGAGAATCAGCTAGTTATTTAACTCAGTATGCCAAGAAAAATAATGTCTCTATTTTTATGGTGGGACATGTTACTAAAGACCAGTCTTTAGCAGGGCCCATGACCTTGAGTCATATAGTTGATACCCAGGTGGTACTATCGACTACAGATGATGCAAGGTATAGGGTAATGAGGTCTGATAAAAATAGATTTGGCAGTGTTGGTGAACTGGGCTTTTTTGCCATGAGTAGTACAGGGCTAAAACAGGTTAAAAACCCTTCTGCCATGTTTTTATCACGTGCGGATAAACCTTCATCGGGTAGTGCTGTTACCGTACTTTGGGAAGGGACTCGTCCGCTGTTGGTTGAAATTCAGGCATTAGTAACAGAAAGTCAATATGGAAACCCACGTCGCTTGGCGGTAGGACTTGATCAGAATAGACTTGCTATGTTGCTGGCTGTTTTATCACGACATGGGGGTGTTTTTACTGCGAATGATGAGATTTATGCCAATGTAGTGGGAGGCATAAAAGTCACTGAAACAGCGACAGATTTAGCGATTATTATAGGTATTGTTTCCAGTCTTAAAGATAAGGTTGTTCCACATGATGTGGTGTTTTTTGGGGAACTCGGTTTGAATGGCGAGGTAAGACCCGTTGCCAATGGATATGCGCGATTAAATGAAGTGGCTAAGCACGGTTTTAAAAAGGCTGTTGTACCTAAAAAGAATGCCCCCAAAGAAGCTGTTAAGGGCTTAAAAATTATTTCAGTATCAACTTTATCAGAAGCGCTGGATGTTTTTTCTGAGTTTTAAGGCAATACAGAAAGACTGGGCGTGGCGTTAGACCTTTAACTCAGTGAGGGCAAGTAAATCTCTTTCTAGCATTTCACTGTCCCCGAGATTTAATTCAACTAAACGACGTAATTGAGAAATACTATCAATATCAATGTGTTCACATTTAAATCCAGCATTACAATTAATAACATGAGAAACACTCACTTGCATATAGATAAATCTATCTTCAGAGAGTTGTAACTCAAGTGTGTATAATCTTTCTAATGGCTCTGTCCAAGGCTCATCAAAACGTAGAAGACAGCCTTTTAAAGAAATATCAATAAGTTTACAAGGGATGGATTTAGATTCGCCTTTTAAAATAACATCTGAATTATAGAAAATACGATGAAAATGACGATTATTGGAGGTTATTTCAGTCATAATTTAGCTGTCTATAAAAAATTGCATTGAAACATTATCAAGAACGACAATATCATTATTGTTTAAATGAATGGTTTTGTCTTTTAAAGTTTGTTTATTGATTGTTGTACCATCATTAGCTTCTAATGAGGAAACAAAATATCCTTCTTTTCGTTTAGAGATAATAATAATCCCACTACCACTATGGCCCAGGCGAGTCATGGCCTTTTTTAATGGCAAAATACGACCGATATGAGTACCGTCCATAACTTGAAGGTTAGCTTCGAGTATATGCTGGACTTTATCATTTAGTTTTCCATTTAGAGTATTAACATCAGATGACATCTTACTCCCTGTGCCAATGACGGATTCTGTTACGTTATAAATGACAGTATGTTTACCAAAAGTTATTTTGTCATTATTTTTAAGAATAGCTTCTTGAGCTTTTATTTTGTTAATGAGTATTGGGTAATCATCATTGAGTTGCTTAATAATGCAGTTGTTATCTTTAATAACAACGACTGCATGAGCAGGAGCAACTGCTAAATTATCAATAATTAAATCATTAGTCTCATCACGACCAATATGCAATTTTTTTGAATCGAATATATGAGACTGAATTGCTTTTTCTTTAAAATAAACGGTAAATTTGGCCATTGCTCTCGTAAAAAATGATGCTGCTTAGCATGATAGTATAGACGTAATAAATAGGCTTGGCAGGATAATATAGATATTTTAATTAAGTATTATAGAAAATCAATAATATTTTTTTATTGATGAGCGTAATCATATTTCTTAATAGTTTAGAGCAGTGATAATCTGATAAGGGTAAGGGGTAAATTAATTTTTATCTTTTTTGGTTTGATGAATATAAAAAGCCTGTTTTTATCACCATGTAAGTCAAGTTTTGGCTATGAATAACTTAGAAATTTGTTATTCAAGAATTACTTCTTATCTTTAAAAGCAGTTGCAGGGAATAAGAGTCATAAATATTACATTGCCCTAATTACTATTTACCAAAAATAATGGCTATGTCACCAATGCTATTTATATAAATATATCAAAACCTCTGGGTTTAGGGCTTTAGCCTGCTTTTTATAAGGCGGACTAAAGATCTGTACCCCAATTTTGGTATTATTTCTCTCTCTCTCTCAGCAACTGCTCCGCATTGGATGCTTAATTGTTCTATAAGTTTCTTGAAGCACTGAGGAATAAACAGTTTGTGATAGAATTCATGAGGAACTGTTTTTTCAAGGATTAAAGCTACAAAAATATGAACGATAAAAAAATAATTGATACCTCAAATTTAAGAGGTGACTTCTTTGGTGGTTTAACTGCAAGTGTTGTCGCTTTACCCTTGGCGTTAGCCTTTGGTTTGCAATCGGGTATGGGGGCGATTGCTGGGCTTTATGGTGCGATTGCAATAGGCATGATTGCCGCCTGGTTTGGTGGAACTCCTACTCAAATCAGTGGGCCAACAGGACCAATGACGGTGGTTTCGGCGGTTGTCATTGCAACAGCAATAGATGCTCATGGAGGAAGTCTTGAGGCAGCCATGGGGACTATTATTGCAATCTTTCTATTATCAGGTGCCTTTCAAATTTTATTGGGTGTTTTAAAGATAGGGCAATATATTCGTTATATGCCTTACCCTGTAGTCTCTGGGTTTATGAGCGGTATAGGGGTTATCATTATCGTACTTCAGTTATTTCCTTTTTTAGGACATAGCTCACCGAAAAACATACTGGATATTTTTGCAGGATTACCTTCAATATTGAATACGATTAATATAGCTTCTGTTTCACTAGCTGTGGCGACTATTGCAATTATTTATTTATTCCCACGTATTACCAAGATTATTCCTAGTGCATTAGTGGCTTTGATTGTACTCACAGTGGTTTCAACCGCCATGAGTCTGGATGTTAAAATTATTGGCGATATTCCTGAAGGCTTACCTGCATTACAAATAGGGTCAATCATGGGAGTAGATTTAACTAATCCTATGTTATTGATTATTCCTGCATTAACACTGGCTGCTCTAGGCACGATTGATTCATTATTAACCTCAATTGTTGCGGATAATATGACTAAAACAAGACATAGCAGTAATAAAGAGTTAATTGGTCAGGGCTTGGGTAATATGGGTGCAGCTATGATTGGTGGTATTCCTGGGGCAGGTGCAACCATGCGTACAGTTGTAAATATTAATTCGGGTGGAAAAACGCGACTCTCTGGTGTTATTCATGGCGTGGCACTATTAATTGTTTTGTTGGGTGCAAGTACTTACGCCAAATTAATTCCCTTACCCGTATTAGCGGGTATTTTAATTACAGTAGGTATAGGGATTATTGATTACAGGGGAATTAAGCATATTCCTAGCGTACCTAAGTCAGATTCAGTGATCATGGTGGTTGTATTATTGATGACTGTGTTTGTTGATTTATTGCAAGCAGTGGCGGTTGGCATGGTTTTAGCCTCTGTCTTATTCATGAAGAAAATGAGTGATGTGGTCGAACAGCAATCAGCAATTGGATCAGTTAATGATTTTGCTCAGGAAGAACGCTGGGGTGATGAAGCTAATATTTCTGGAAAAATGCGTGAACAAGTTTATATTAAGCATTTTGATGGACCTATTTTCTTTGGTTTTGCAGCAAAATTCCAAGAAATGTCAAGAGCATTACCTAAAGTAACTGTTGTTATTTTAAGAATGCCCAGGGTGCCTTATATTGATCAATCAGGTATTTATGCCATAGAAGATGCGGTGATCGCTTTAAAGAAAAGAGGGGTGATTGTATTAATAACAGGCATTCAAGAACAGCCAAAAGATATGTTGGAAAACATTAGATTAATTCCAAATTTGATTCCAGAAGAACATTTGTTTGAAGATTTCTCACAATGTATTGCCGCTTTAGAACTGGGTTCAGTTAAGGCTGATCCTGGCAAGTCAGAAAATATTGTATGGAATGTATACTAATAAAATTAAAAAAGCCTCATTTAAACGAGGTTTTTTTTTGCCCTAAAAATCTTTAATTATGAAACAAATAAATTCAAATATAGAGCAAAAACTGACTATCACTGATATTTTAAATTGCTTGCTAAAAGACCAGCTAATATTGCTCAATGAACAGGATGAAATTGGGCAGTATGCAGTACGCTGGGAGAATAACGACGACTTTATATTCAACACTCAAACAACTGGCAACTCCAGAAGTCAATCTTTGTACGGTTGAAGACCCTATTGAATTAATTGAGCCTAGCTATAATCAAATGCAAGTCGAGCATAAGATAGGCCTGGATTTTGCCGCAGGTATTAGAACACTGATGCGACAAGACCCTGATATTATTATGGTAGGGGAGATTAGAGACCTGGAGACGGCTGAAATGGCTATTCAAGCTTCACTTACAGGGCATCTGGTTTTATCAACTTTACATACCAATAATGCCTCGCCTGCAGTTACACGATTACTTGAAATTGGATTAAAGCCGTATTTGGTAAAATTAACCTTGCTTGGTGTGATGGCGCAAAGGTTAATTCGTACTTTATGTCCTCATTGTAAAACTAAACAAACATTACTGGACGAGCAGTGGGAGTCATTAGTCAATCCATTTAAGATAAAAAAAACCAGAGATTATTTATCAAGCAAAAGGCTGTATTAAATGTCGTAATACGGGATATTTAGGTTGAGTAGGTATTTATGAGTTTTTTAAAAATACAGCAACAATTCAAAAACAAATTGTAGAAAATTGTGATGCTAATAAAATTGCTCAGCTAGCAATAAAGGAAGGTATGCAAACACTACGTATGAGAGGTGTTGAAAAGGTGCTTGAAGGAGTCACTTCAATTGAAGAGGTATTGCGTGTGGAACCTGAAAGTTTAGCTGAATAAGAATTGGTTATTGGCATGATGGTTAAGTATTCTTGAACGCAAAGAGTATAGTAATAACTGAAAGCCACTTAAAATAATGCCAGCAAATTAAGGCAACGAAGTTTTAATCCCGTAAAGAGTAAAAATCACTCCGCTTAGACGATAAAATTTGGAGTATGATTTGACTTTCCATGACAAGGGATATTTTTATGAGTACTCCATTTGATTATCAGCGAGCCTTTTCTCGCAACCTTGGTTGGGTAACAGAAAACGAACAAAAATTATTACAATCCAAAAGAATTGCTATTGCCGGACTTGGTGGTGTTGGAGGTAGCCATTTGATTACCTTAACTCGCTTGGGTATTGGTAAATTTAACATATCAGATCTGGATACCTTTGAGTTGGTTAACTTTAATCGACAAGCTGGTGCTACTGTTAGTCACTTAGGCTATCCAAAAACTGAAATTATGCGTGACATGGCTTTAGATATAAACCCTGATCTTCAAATTAATTGCTTTTCAGAAGGCATTAAGCAAAGTAATGTTGATGAGTTTCTTGATGGAGTGGACTTATATGTAGATGGTTTGGACTTCTTTGCTACTGAAGCTAGAAATATTGTTTTTACAGCTTGTGCTGAAAACAATATTCCTGCTATTACAGCAGCTCCTTTAGGTATGGGTACATCAGTACTGTGCTTTATGCCCAGAAAAATGACTTTTGAAGAGTATTTTTGCTGGGAAGGTCAATCTGAAATTGAGCAATTGCTTCGATTCCTTGTGGGATTAACACCTGTTGGTTTGCAAATGTCTTATTTAGTAGATGATACAAAATTAGACTTAGCTAATCATAAAGGTCCTTCAACCCCAATGGGTTGTGATCTTTGTGCAGGAATGGTGGGTAGCTATACATTAAAAATTTTATTAAATAGAGGAAAAGTCTCCGCCGTACCAAAAGGTATGCATTTTGATGCCTATAAAAATAAATTTATAACGACTTGGCGGCCATGGGGTAATAAAAACCCAATACAAAAATTGAACTTAAGTTTTCTCCGTAAAAAAATTCAAAAGCAATTAGATAAGAAATAAATGCGTGACATTCTAGATAACTTTAATCAATATTTTGAGATGATACCTGCACTATCAGATGAACTTAAAGAAGAAGTATATAAGTTAAGATTTCAAGTTTATTGTAATGAGACTGGTTTTGAGGATCCCGCATTGTGTCCAAAAAATATGGAGCATGATGAATATGATGATAATTCAATTCATTATTTGATTAAACATCGAACATCAAAATCTTATGCTGCAACGACTCGATTAATCATGCCTGATGACGATAATATAGATAAGTTGCTTCCTATAGAGCAGCATACTTGCATTGAAGATTATGAAATTTTGAAAGGTATTCCCAGAGAGAATATTGCAGAAGTATCGCGCTTTTGTGTTTCTAACAAATTTAAGCGCAGAATAAATTTTTTGACAGGAATTGGTACTGAGGAGCCTAAAGAAGTATCCCTGAAAGAAAAAATAACATTTCCACATATTACCTTAGCTTTAATTGCTTGTTTGATAAAAGCCAGTGATGAACAGCATATTACCTATTGGTTTGCAATTATGGAGCCAGCATTATTAAGGTTTTTATCAATAGTAGGTATTCGTTTTACAGACATAGGGCCTGTTATTGAATATCATGGTAAACGTAAGCCTTGTGTTATAAAAATATCTGACTTGTTGGATGGGGTGTTGCAGAAAAATGAATCTTTATGGAATATGCTAACTGATAATGGTCGAGTTGGTACTAAATTATCAAGATGATAGCGTTAAAATAATTTTTCCAATATGTTGACTGCTTTCCATTAATTGATGCGCTTTATCAGCCTGGTGAAGAGGAAAACTAGTGTGAATAATAGGCTTGATTTTGGCTGATTCTAACAAAGGCCAGACATTGTTTAATAATTGTGTGGCAATGTCTTCTTTAAAGGCATTATCTCTAGCTCTTAATGTTGATCCTGTTATTGTGAGCCGTTTTAGCATAACGGGAAGAAGGTTAATTTCAGATTTAATTCCGTTTTGAAGGGCAATTTGAATCAGTCTGCCATCAAAATTCATACATTTTAAATTTCGAGGAAAATAATCTCCGCCAATCATATCAAGTATGACATCAACACCTTGATCTTGAGTTAATCGCTTTATTTCTGTCACAAAATCATTTTTTTTATAATTAATACTGACATAAGCTCCCAATTTCTTACAAAAATTACATTTTTCATCTGAACCAGCTGTAACATAAACTTTTGCACCAAAAGCTTTAGCTAGTTGAATGGCTGTGGTGCCAATACCACTAGATCCGCCATGAATCAGAATAGACTCATTAGACTTTAATTGACCGCGATCAAAAACATTACTCCAGACAGTAAAAAAAGTTTCGGGTAAGGCGGCTGCTTGAATAAAGTTAAAACCTTTAGGAATTGGTAGGCATAAGTTAGCATTGACAGCACAAAATTCAGCATACCCGCCTCCAGTGCAGAGAGCACACACTTGCTCTCCTACATTTAGCTGAGTAACATGAGACCCCACTTTAATCACAGTGCCTGAAACTTCTAGTCCAGGTATATCCGATGCACCCTCAGGAGCTGGATATAAACCTTTGCGTTGCATAATATCTGGACGATTAATACCAGCGGCAGAAACTTTGATTAATACCTCTGTTTCAGAAATTTCAGGAATAGGGCGATCAGTTAGTTGCAGTGATTGCTCAATAATTTCGATAGCACGCATAGATTAAAGTGTTCAAGATAAGATTTAATCAATAATAGCAGGTATTATATGTAGCATTTATAAGAATAAGCAGGTTAGAGAATAAAATGATTCGGGCAGGAATAGTAGGGGGAACAGGATATACAGGTGTTGAGTTATTACGTATTCTGGTTTTGCATTCAGATGTAGAGATAGAAGTTGTTACTTCTCGTTCAGATGCTGGACAACGGGTGGATGCTTTATATCCTAGTTTACGGGGATTATGCGATGTTACCTTTACTGTACCTGATGTTGATGAATTAGCTAGTTGTGATGTTGTTTTTTTTGCAACACCTAATGGAACGGCCATGTTAATGGCAGAACAGTTACTGGCACGTAATGTTAAAGTGATTGATTTGTCAGCAGATTTTCGTATTAAGGATGATAAAGAATGGTCCAAATGGTATGGAATGGATCATGCGTGTCCTGACTTGATTGGCGAAGCTGTTTATGGTTTGCCTGAGGTTAATAGAGAGGCGATAAAACAGACAAATTTACTGGCATGTCCAGGCTGTTATCCTACAGCAGTACAATTAGGTTTTTTACCTTTGCTAGAAAATAGCTTGATTGACGCATCTCGTTTGATTGCGGATGTAAAGTCGGGCGTGAGTGGTGCAGGTCGAAAAGCGCAAGTCTCAGCATTAATGAGCGAGACTGGAGAAAGCTTTAAAGCTTATGCTGTTGCAGGACATAGGCATTTGCCTGAAATTACGCAAGGATTAGAGCTAGTCAGTCATCAATCCATAGGTCTAACCTTCGTACCTCATTTAACACCTATGATTAGAGGAATACATGCTACCCTGTATGGACAAGTGACTGGGAATGTTAAAGAAGTACAGGCATTGTATGAACAACACTATCAAAATGAGATGTTTGTTGATGTGTTACCTCAAGGTGCTCATCCGGATACGCGTAATGTCAGAGGCAGTAATAATTGTCAGATTGCCATCCATCAACCGCAAGGAAGTAATACCTTGGTTATATTATCAGTGATTGATAATCTGGTTAAAGGCGCAGCAGGACAAGCTGTGCAAAATATGAATTTAATGTTTAATTTTGCGGAAAACAAAGGCTTAAAATTAGTTCCCTTATATCCGTAATTCTTGACTAAAATGCTAGGTATTGACATAATTATGCTTTATTTACTTTCTGAAATTAGACAAAATGGCTGATCCAATTATTTTTACAGATAATGCTGCTGAAAAGGTAGCGACTTTAATTACAGAAGAAGGAAATGATAACTTAAAGCTTAGGGTTTATATTTCGGGTGGTGGTTGTTCAGGTTTTCAATATGGGTTTACTTTTGATGAAGAAGTTAATGAGGACGATACCCAGGTAGAAAATGGCGGAGTTACTGTGCTGGTTGATTCAATGAGCATACAGTATTTGAATGGTGCAGAGATAGACTATAAAGAAGATGTTTCTGGCGCCCAGTTTGTTATTAGAAATCCAAATGCAAGTACAACTTGTGGTTGTGGCTCATCATTCTCTACTTAAAATTATTTAATTGACTATCTGGTATTATTTATTTAGATCCATGATAAATTGCACCAAGAGTGACAGGTTTTTTTGCTCCTGTTACTTCAGTCAGGTTACCAGGCAGATTGTTAATAGTTTGTCTGGCTAACCAGGCAAATGCCATGGCTTCAACATAGTCAGGATTAACGCCAAATTCGGCTGTAGATGAAACAGGATGAGTTAACCTTTGCCTAATCGAATTAATTAAATAACTATTATGCATACCACCACCACAGATTAATGTGTGATCGGTTAAGGGTGCATAAAGCATAATTGCCTCAGTAATTGTTTCTGCAGTTAATTGACATAGACTTGCTTGAATATCTTCAGGCTTACACTCAATGTATGTACTAAGTTTATTATTAAGCCACGCAGGTGAAAAATACTCTTTACCGGTACTTTTAGGGGCATCAATTGAACCGTACTTTTTTAAAGATATAGCGCTATTAGGCTGAGATAAGCTCTGAATGTCTTTGATAATGGATTTTGAAAAAGGGAAATATTCAAATTCAATAAGCTGAATATTTTCCTCTTTAAATTCGACAAGAGCAGCATCAATACCGTCAAGGCTGGTTCCTGACATCAGCCCAATATAAAGAGCAGACATTTCTCTTTATGGGTTTCATTTAATGTGTATCTGCCCCCAGTTATTCCCGTTAATGGTTTTAATTAACATATCAAACACTAGTTAAAAGTGCATAAGAACGTTGTAGCCATTTCGATTTATCATATGTTTTCTCCAGAATTAGCTCTGATACATTGCGATCTATATCTTTCTTACTCGCTTCAGCTCGCGTCAACTCCATCGCTCTTTCCATTGAAGGCTCTATACTTGAAATAAAAGACTCGACCTCATCCAGCAGTCCAACCTTTTTGGCAGTGAATAGTATATGTCGAAGCTGAATGTCTTGAATTTTATACCTAATTCCTTTTGTTGTCCCCAACCACCCCATTGCCAACCTTGCTCGGTACTCTAATTGTTTGGTTATGATGGGATAAATTGAGAGCACATCATAAACGGGAGCCAAAGAAAAATTGTCTCCTTTTTGTAAATGCACACTAAAATTTTTTGCATGCCCATCAGGTGCAGATAAAAGTAAAAAAAGTGTTTGTGCTTTAATGAAATTCACCTTATCTTCATAACTATTGTTACTATTTTGTAGTAAATTCAAACATTCAACTATCCCAGGGCTACCATCAGCTTGATACTTCTTGCTAGATGGTAAGTTCATTGATTGACACATATCTTCTTGAGGCAATCGTAGTAACCAGTCTTTTTTCTGAGTCCATCGTCGGTCAAAACGCTCAACGACTAATACTCGCTGATCTTCAAAGTTTTCAACCCATGCTGGCGCTGTAGGAATACCAAAGTTTCTAATAAGCTCTAAACATGTCCACTCATAACATAACTGGGGTCTATAACTGGGGTCAGATACAAATTAAATATTATGCTACTATTTAAATCACTCAATGCAAAAAATGAGTGCCTGGAAAATTACTGAGCTTTGTTTGCGCATCATGTGGAAAGTGATTTACTGGAAGAAATAAGGTTGAGTGTCAACAAGGGAATGGCTATTGGTCATAACCGATTCAAGGAAGAGATTGAGGCATTGACGGGTAGAAGGCTGAAGCCACAAAAAATAGGGCGGCTCATCGGGTAGCGTTAAAAAATGGATGACATTTAATGTGTATCTGACCCCAGTTATT
>JAGLUC010000031.1 GCA_023134955.1 Methylococcales bacterium
GCATCTTCCCTTTTAATGGGGTGAGTAGCAATGTCGTTAAGTTAAGAGGTGATAACATAGGATGTGCTGACGATAGGAAGCGCATTAATCGCGAAAGATGCGCTCGGCAATTGCTCTACTACACCCCATCCATGGTGTTATTCGTTCCTCAGCACATCCTATTTCAATTTGCTTAATTTAACATGGCTGTGAACAAACCACAGGTTTCTCGTTCCCACGGTATTTTGTGGGAACGCATACTGTGCTTTGACCCTAGGCAGGTATGTATTCCCACGTGGGAGCATGGGAACAAGATAGTCTAATTTTTTTGCCAACCTGTGCTTTGTTAATAGCCATGTAACTTAATGACATTGGGGTGAGTAGTTAACAAAACAGACAGACATAAAAAAGCCCCCTTAAGTTTTAACTTTGCGAGGGCTTGGTCAGCTTAAAAGCTGTGGCCTACGAAATAAACATTTCATTGGTATGAAAAGCAAACAATAGACCTTAGTCGGTTACACTATGAATCAAATTATACACAAGGATCAATAATGAGCAAGAAAAAAATATTAGGCTTGGATTTGGGTAGCAACTCTCTTGGCTGGGCTTTACTAGAAGAAGTTGATAGCGAAGTAAGCAGTATTATTGACTTGGGTAGTCGAATATTCCCAAAAGCTGTGGAAGAAAAAGTCCCTACTCCAAAAAATGTAAAAAGACGAGATATGCGCCTTGGACGACGGGTTATTCAACGACGGGCTAGACGCAAACAGAGAATGCTCAATTATTTAGTTTCATTAAATTTGTTACCTGCTGAGTTACAACAACATTTAAAACCTGAAATATTACTTAATGAAATAGGTGATCCTTACCAACTCAGAACTAAAGCCCTTGATACAGAGCTAAAACCTTATGAGTTGGGACGGATATTACTGCATTTTGTCGCTCGCAGAGGTTTTTTAAGTGCAAAAAAACAATTGGCAGGTGATTTAGTTGATGATCCTGATACTGTGGCTTATTTAGAAGAGCTTGATAAAGAACCCTCAAAAGACAAAGAAGAAGGGGCATTTAAAACAGATATTAGTGCCGTTAGAAATGCCATTAAAGACTCGGGAAATAGAACTTTAGGTGAATACTTGTACCATCTTGAACAAGGTGAATGTAAAAGAAACAGAAGCCATGAGGGTGGACATTTACGCACTGATAGAAAAATGTATCAAGATGAATTAGAACAAATATGGCAACAACAAAGCCAATATTTTTCACATTTACCTGATGATTTTATGTTCGACAATAAAGGTATAAAGCAAATTATCTTCTATCAACGCCCCTTAAAGTTAAAAGAAGACCGTATTGGTAAATGTTCACTAGAACCCAAAAACAACCGAGCTGCAATGGCAAGGTTAGAAGTTCAACGCTTTCGGTATTTACAGGATATTAATAATTTACAATACTTTGAACGACATACAGACCAATGGTTATTCGTCACTGATGAAGATAAAGAAAAGTTAAGGCATTATTTTGAGCATAATCAAAAAATCACATTGACTGGTCTTAAAAGCCAACTAAATTTAGACAAATTTACAAAAATTAATTTAGAAACTAAAAACCTAAAAGGCAATACCACGGTCTATGAAATCCGCTCCGTTATAGCTGATATTTGGGATAACTATTCAAACGAGCAAAAACAAAAACTAGTAGAAGACCTATTATCCATCAAAAAGAAATCCGCATTAAAAGCCAGATTAATAACCCATTGGGATTTTTCAAAAACCCAAGCCGTTAAACTTTGTTTATTAGAGTTTGAACCTGGACACAGCAGCCATTCTTTAAAGGCAATCAATAAATTACTACCTTTTTTAGAACAAGGGGATATTTATTCAGATGCCCGTATTAAAGCAAGTTACGATTATGAACAAACAGAAACAATCCCACTTAATAAATTACCCGCCCCAGAAGAAACCTCTAACCCCATTGTCAACAGAGGAATGCATGAGTTAAAGCGAGTAATTAATGCTGTTATTAAACAGTATGGCAAACCAGATATAATTCGTATAGAAATGGCTAGGGATTTAGAAATGAATACCAAACGCTATAAAGAAAATGAAGCCCAGCAAGCCAAAAACAGAAAAGCTAACGAACAAGCGGTAGAAAAATTCAAAGCAGAAACGGGCAAAAACTATCCCAGCCATGCAGAAAAAATTAAATATCGTTTATGGATGGATCAAAATAACCGCTGTGCATACAGTAACAAAACCATTCCGATGCATGAGCTTTTTACAGATTTGATAGAAATTGACCATATTTTGCCCTATAAGAAATCATTAGATGATTCTTATATGAATAAAGTACTTTGTTACATCGCTGAAAACCGTGAGAAAGGAGATAGAACACCCAAAGACAGTTGGGGTAATAATGAAGAAAAATGGAATCAAATTACACAAGCAATCAGTCGATGGAAAGGTGTTGATTCAAAGGTAAAGCGTTTTTATACCACAGAGGAAGAGTTACAGGAACGGGACTTTATATCATCGCAACTAAATGATACTCGTTATATTTCTAAATTGGCTATTGAATATGTTAAACAACTTGGCTGTGATGTATCTGTCACAAAAGGCTTTGTAGTCTCTCAAATACGACATCAGTGGGAATTAAACGATTTGATTGGCGAAACAGATAAAAAAGAACGTACAGACCATAGGCATCACGCAATTGATGCTGCGGTTATAGCTGTTACTTCACGTTCTTTATATCAAAAAGCAGTTAATCAAATTGAACATAACAAACTTAAAATAACACCACCCTACTCTAATTTTAAAGAAGAATTAGCAGAAAACTTAAAGCATATGATTGTTTCTCACGCGCCACAGCGCAAATTATCAGGAGCTTTGCATGAAGAAACAGGAGCAGGTTATATAGAAAAACATGGTGGCTTGGTTTATCGAAAAAATTTAACGGCTGATTTTACCGTAAAAAATGCTAATAGCATTGTAGATGAGACAGTTAAACAGCAAGTGTTAGCTCATTTAGCTAACTATGAAAACGCCCCTAAAAAAGCCTTTGCTGATAATGTGACTGTTTACCATAAAGATGGTATCACCCCTATTAAACGGGTACGTGTTCTACAGTCTAAAACCACATTAAAAAAACTAGAACAAAGTAAATTTGGTATTAAAGATCAATCAGGTGATATTTTTAAATGGATGGCATACGGCAATATGCACCATGTTGAAATCATCCAAAATAAAGGCACAAGCAAATATAAAGGTGAATTTGTCACTATGATGGAAGCACATAGACGAGCAATGACAGGGACAAGGTCGGCACAATCTCGAAATGTAGAACGAGAACAAATTATAAAGACAAATCATGGTGATGAATCGCTGTTTATTATGGCTTTGCATATTAATGACTTGGTTAGTGTATTAACAGAGTCAGGAGAGCGTGTATTTTATCGGGTTCAAAAATTAGATTCAGCCAATAAACGAATAAAATTAAGGTTACATACTGCATCAACTATTAATAATGATCTCGAAACACTTATAGATAGAAACTCTACAATTAATGCCTTAATGGCTTCTAACCTGAAAAATCATGACATCAATGCAATAGGTATTATTAGTAATGATTAAACGTATTGTAGATATTAGCAGCCCTGCTTATCTTCATTTAAAACACAAGCAATTACTAATTGATCAAAAAGGCGAAATAGTTGGTCAGGTAGCCATTGAAGATTTGGGGGTTTTAATATTACAGCAC
>JAGLUC010000310.1 GCA_023134955.1 Methylococcales bacterium
GCTCCACCAGTAACCGTTGTAAATCAACTTGGCATAACGCGGCATTAAATCATCTTTTAAATGTGCAACTTCACGATCTAAAGTTAAAGACTCTATCGCTCTATGTGCTTTTAACATAATCGTTCCAGCTGGTGTTTCATAACATCCTCTGGATTTCATGCCGACATATCTATTTTCAACAATATCAGAACGACCCACACCATTAGCCCCACCAATTTTATTCAGCTTTTCCATAACTTCGTTAGGTGTATGAGGTTCACCATCAATCGCGACAATATCACCTTTTAAATAACTTAATTCTAAGTAAGTTGGTTTATCGGGGGCATTCTCTGGTGATACAGTCCATTTCCACATGCTCTCTTCTGGCTCTGTCCAAGGGTCTTCCAGAATATCTCCTTCATAAGAAATATGTAATGAATTGGCATCCATTGAATAAGGTGATTTTTTACCTTTCTTATTTTCAACCGCAATACCATGCTTTTCTGCATAAGCCAATAATGATTGACGAGAACTTAAATCCCATTCACGCCAAGGTGCAATAATGTGAATATCAGGGCGCAAAGCATACGCGCCTAACTCAAAACGTACCTGATCATTTCCTTTACCAGTTGCGCCATGAGAAATGGCTTGAGCACCTGTTTTATTAGCAATCTCAATCAAACGCTTTGCAATTAAAGGCCTGGCAATAGATGTACCTAATAAATATTCACCTTCATAAATTGCATTTGCACGAAACATAGGGAAAACATAATCCCTGGCAAACTCCTCACGCAAATCTTCAATATAAATTTCTTTAATACCAATAGCCTCAGCTTTTGCACGTGCAGGCTCAACCTCTTCACCTTGACCAATATCGGCAGTAAATGTCACTACTTCACAACTATAAACATCTTGCAACCACTTTAAGATAACAGATGTATCTAATCCGCCCGAATAGGCCAACACAACCTTATTAATTTCTGACATAACGCCCTAATACTGCAAAAATAAAACCTTGAATTATACTTAATTTTGGTAATTTATTTTAATAACTTTTACATTACACGCGTATTCAAGTTAAATAACAATTAATTGAATTTTTATGGTTGTTTGCAGGTCGATTTGTAGTAATGATAGCTGTTTATCAGGTGGTCAAAATGCAAGATAAGATAACCTTAAATAGAGTTATTTCCTTACCCTTACTCGTTTTTTATGGTGTGGGAACTATCTTGGGTGCCGGCATTTATTCACTTGTGGGAAAAATAGCGGGCTTAAGTGGAATGTATGCGCCTGTATCATTTTTATTATCTGCATTGATTGCTGCTTTTGTTGCATTTACCTATGCAGAATTATCCAGCCGTTATCCCAAGAGTGCGGGTGAAGCCGTTTTTGTTGATCAGGCCTTTGGCAAATCTTGGTTAACCGCTCTGATCGGTTGGGGTGTTGTATTCACAGGTATTGTTTCTGCTGCTGTAATGGCTCATGGATTTTACGGATACCTGAATGAGTTCATTAAGATAAGTAATATTGCCAGTATTTTTTTTTATGTCACTCTTATAACAATTATTGCCATCCTGGGTATATCACTGTCAGTGAATGTTGTGGCTCTGGTAACCATAATTGAGATCACTGGTATCTTAATGATTTTATATGTAAGCCAGAATAATCTGCTGACATTATCTGCTAGATGGCATGAGTTTATACCACCATTTTCCTGGGATGTTTGGCAAGGTATAATTTTTGGCGCATTTATAGCCTTTTATGCATTTATCGGTTTTGAAGACATGGTAAATGTAGCCGAAGAGGTGGTTAAGCCAGAAAAGAATTTACCGGCTGGAATTATAATGGCTCTGATTATTACCACGTTCTTTTATATTTTAGTCTCATTTGCTTCAGTGCTAACTTTGCCTATAGAAAAACTGGCTAATCATGACGCACCTTTTGCTTTAATTATTAGAGAAAACAGTCAAATTCCTGTTTCAATCATCAGTTTAATTAGTTTGATAGCTATTTTAAACGGTGCATTAGTGCAAATAGTGATGGGCTCCAGAGTACTGTATGGGATGGCAGAAAAAGGCGTTGCCCCAGGTATTTTTAAAACAGTTCATTCTAAAACCAGAACACCGGTAGTGGCTACACTGTTTTTTGCAATATTACTTTTTGTTTTTGCTGTTATGTTTCCTATTGTCATGTTGGCTAAAATCACCAGTTTTGTTATTTTGACGATTTTCACACTGGTAAATTTAAGTTTATGCGTAATTAAACTCAGGCACTATGATGTGATAAAGGATCATTTTATTGTGCCGCTCATTGTTCCGGTGACTGGGTTTATTCTTTGTTTGGGTTTTTTATTATTGCAATTTAATTAGACAATTGTTCTTTTTAGCAGATTGAATTATTCAATATATTTTGAGTCTAATTTTAAAAATTAGACCAGGAGAATAG
This sequence comes from Methylococcales bacterium, assembly GCA_023134955.1. Lineage (GTDB taxonomy): Bacteria > Pseudomonadota > Gammaproteobacteria > Methylococcales > Methylomonadaceae > QPIN01. The sequence continues at coordinate 2,425 of JAGLUC010000310.1, forward strand.
CATGAGCTGGAGAGAACGCACACAAGAGGATACTTATAGTGATGAAGAAGTCGAACAACGCTTAAAAGATGAATTACCCCATTGGTACCTGGAAAAAGGCTGGATTCGACGTAAATACAAAACCAGCGGCTGGAAAGGCACTCTAATGGTTGTCAATACAATTGGTCATCTTGCAGAAGCCGCTTTTCACCACCCGGACTTAACAGTATCTTACGCATTTGTGATTGTTAAACTAATGAATCATGCTGCTAAAGGTATTACTAACAAGGATTTTGAATTAGCACACAAAATAGAAGAAATAATTATGTGGCAGCCTGGTAAAGAACAGGGTGCATTAGTAGGAACACCAGATGATCCGCGTTTTAAATATATTAAATATGATTGATGGTTGAGAGTACTTACCTATGCAGACTCAGACTTGATCTGACAGTTTAGCCGTTTTTTAATATGGCTATGTCACCGTTAAGTGTGGAAAATATAATCAGTGCTTTGAAACAAGTTGATATACTGACACTCCTGCAATGTTATATTTGACGGGTAAATATATACTCTTAAAAGCCCTCCCTCCCCAGCAAGGGAGGGC
>JAGLUC010000311.1 GCA_023134955.1 Methylococcales bacterium
TTGATGAAGTAACGCGGAATCAAGGGTTTGGTAGCTAAAACCTCACTTCCACTAGTATTGCGTCAATATGATTTGAAGGGTATTGTAGAGAGGACTTCAGTCCGCAATACTTAAAGAGTAATGGTTGTGCATTACTCATAGCGGACTAAAGTCGCGCTCTACAAAAAACAATCCATCAAATTAAAGTTGTTCAAGTACTAGTAGTCCATCAATGTTGTATTGACGGGTTCTTGTTCTTAATCCCTATAAACTGGGAAACGAGAGCAAAGTAAACTCACTTTTTCGCGCACTGTAGAAATAACAGTATCATCTTCCAGATTTTCCATTACGTCACACATCAAATTGGCGATTTCTATCATTTGTGCTTCTTTAAAACCACGCGATGTTGGTGCAGGTGTGCCTACACGAATACCACTGGTCACAAAAGGTGACTCAGGATCATTAGGCACTGCATTTTTATTGACGGTAATATGTGCTTTTTCCAGCGCGGCATCAGCCGCTTTACCTGTAATGCCTTTAGGAATTAACGAAACCAGCATCAAGTGGTTATCTGTACCACCAGAAACCACATCAAATCCACGGTTGATAAAAACCTTAGCCATGGCTTTTGCATTGTCCATCACTTGTTGTTGGTATTTAGCAAACTCAGGTTGCATGGCTTCTTTAAAAGCAACCGCTTTAGCTGCTATCACATGCATTAATGGCCCACCTTGAATACCTGGAAAAATATTAGAATTAAATTTTTTCTCTAACTCAGGATTACTTTTACAAATAATAAAACCGCCTCGTGGACCACGTAATGATTTGTGTGTGGTACTGGTGACGACATCAGCAAAAGGCACGGGGTTAGGGTATAAACCTGCCGCAATTAAGCCTGCAACATGCGCCATATCAACAAATAGATAAGCACCCACTTTATCCGCAATCTCTCTAAAACGTTGCCAATCACAAATTCGGGAATAAGCAGAAAACCCGGCAACAATTAGTTTGGGCTTATGTTCAAGTGCTAAAGCTTCAACCTGATCATAATCAATATAGCCTGTGTCTGGATGTAAACCGTATTGAATTGCATTATAAATTTTGCCAGAAAAATTGGGTTTTGCACCATGCGTTAAATGTCCACCGTCAGCAAGGCTTAAGCCTAAAATAGTATCCCCCGGTTGGACTAAAGCCATGTAAACAGCCATATTAGCTTGCGACCCTGAATGAGGCTGTACATTGGCGTAATCTGCACCATATAATTCTTTCAGGCGATCAATGGCTAATTGTTCTGCTTTATCTACAAATTTACAGCCACCATAATAGCGTTTACCAGGGTAACCTTCGGCATATTTATTGGTTAACTGAGAACCTTGCGCTTCCATAACACGAGGACTAGTGTAGTTTTCTGATGCAATCAGCTCAATATGATCCTCTTGACGCTGACGCTCTTCTTCCATTGCTTGAAAAAGCTCATCATCAAAACCAGCAATGGTCATGGAATTCTTAAACATGTTGTCTCCTATTTAGTTATTCTGGTTGAATTAATAATATCTGTAAATCAGCAACATTAGTCCCTGTCGCGCCTGTTATTACTAAATCCTGAGATTCTTTTAAAGCTGAATATGAATCATTATTATTTAATAAACTTTCTGGGTCTATTTTACTTTGTCTTAATCTGTCTAGCGTATTTAGATCAACCAAACCACCTGCTGCAACTGTTGGTCCATCTCGACCATCCGTACCACCACTTAAAAATGTCCAGTGACTCTTAAGTGTATGTTTTTCAGCGGCTATAGCAAAAGCTAATGCCATTTCCTGATTACGCCCACCTAATCCTGTGCCTGTTACCTTAACAGTAGATTCGCCACCAGCGAGTATCGCAGTCGCATGAGTTAGACTATGTTCTATTGGTTTTACATATAAAACCAATTGCTCGGCACTATCTCTTGCTTCATCACAGAGTGATGAGCTGAATAGTTCGGTTTTATAAGCTAATTCTTTGGCAGCTTTAATACTCTGATTAAGGCTAATAGTATTACTGCCAATCAGTGTATGTGACACAGTTTTAAAACAATCTGCGTTGGGTTTTGGGGTTTCTTTAATTTGCCCTTGCTCACCTTTTTTTAACAAACCTTGTACTGATACAGGTATTTTATCCCAAATCGCTTTGTTTGTAAGAATGTTGATAGCATCTTTAAATGTTGTGCTATCAGCAACCGTCGGGCCGCTGGCAATACTACTTAAATCATCATCAATGACATCAGATAAAATAAAACTGTGTAAATCAATGGGAGCAACAAGCTCTGCAAGCTGTCCACCTTTTAATTGTGATAAATGCTTTCTTACACAGTTTATTTGCTTGATATTAGCGCCACTGGCTAATAGTAAATCAGTGGTTTTTTGTTTGTCTTCTAATGATATGCCTGTGGCAGGATAAGGCAGTAAAGCAGAGCCTCCACCTGAAATTAGCATTAATACTAATTCATCATTTTGTGTGTTTTTTAATTGTTCAACAATGCCTTTAGCCGCTTTGTGCCCTGCTGAATCCGGAGCAGGGTGACCTGCACCGACTACCTCGACATTCTTTAAATCAATAACATTATCATAATTGCTAATCGCAATAGCTTTGCCAGCGATACGCTGAGCAGGAATGATGTCTGTTGCCGCTTGTGCCATACGGCAGGCTGCTTTGCCAAAGGCAATGATATGAACTTTTGACCAGCTGCCACTGCGTTTTTTTGTACCATCGTTTATATCTAAAGCAATCTCAATATGATTGCCAGCAACAGTCAGACAGTTTTTAACTGCTTGATACGGGTCAGCCGCATCAATGCCTTGTTGAAAAATACTCAGGGCATCTTTACGTAAAGTACTGATTGTTGTTGCTGTCATGAGGTAGCTTTTAAGCCATTTCTTTGGCTAATTTAAAAATAAGCTCAGCATCAAAAACTTGTTTATTATCCTCAAATAATTTAGCAATACAAGCACGATGTAAGGCAAGTTTTAGCGTACCAAAGCCAATAGCTCCCCAGACTTTTTTACCTTCACGATCAATGCCTTTATCAAACATCTCCGTGCCACCAATTCCCAGAGGAGGCGTGGCATTAGCATCGGCAATCACCTCTAAATCAGGATTATTTTGCCAGTGTTCGGTTGCCAATAGTTCAATACCCGCAGCCCCTGTGGCGAACACAATATTTGCACCGGCAATGGCATCACCACGGGCATCGCTGTTATTTGCTTCAATAGCTGTTAAATCGACATTAAAGCGTTCTTTCATGGCAAAACAAGCTTCTTCAGCACCAAAAATATGACGTGAGGTAATGGAAACATCTGCACCTTCTAGTGCAAGCATTGCAGCAGCACGCTGACCTACAGGACCTGTGCCAGCTAAAATAACTGCTTTTTTTCCTGCTAATGGGGTACTGCTTGCAATTTTAGCTACAGCTGCCGCCGCAGTGGTGTTACTGCCATTACTATCCAGCATGACAGAGACTTGAAATCCAGAAAAAAACAGTTTTTGTACCGCAATAAATAATTCTTGCCCTGCCCGTATATTGCTACCACCAATAAAGATAGCTGTATTTTTTTTGTCTTTAGGTGCGCGAGTAAAAATAATACCTTCAACCAATGATGAGATATTATCAGGGCTTAATCCACCGTGGGGAATAACCTGATCAGCTCCTCCATCGTATGCAACAACCGTATCAAAAGATGAAGGGTGGCTATCTGTATCAAATTGAAATAACAGTTTTTTCATTAATATGCCTGTATTTTGACAAAAAATTGTTGAATTGGAAAAATCTGATGCTCATTTTATGAGTTTGGACTCAGATATAAAACGGCACATTATACCTCAATATTTACAATTGCTTAATTAAGGAGCCTCTGATCAAGTTCAATTATTTTTAGCTTGCTAAAACTGCCGATATTTTCCACGAAGATCGGCGCAATAGAACAACTATTACTTCTCACTTCGCGAAAAATAGCGACAGTTTTTTTTGCGCCAAATTTTAATCAACTTAATCAGAGCTTCCTTAAGGCTTTTTTGGGCTATAATTTCATTAAAATGAAATATTTTAGCTATAAAGCCGAAAGAGATTATATGATGTTGTGAAAATGGGTTGATTTAATTGCATAATGAATACCCAAACTACAATGTAGAACTGAAAAACGAGGACGATAATGAAAACTCCAATCAAAATTGCGGTAACAGGTGCGGCCGGTCAAATTAACTATTCACTACTATTTCGCCTGGCTGCTGGGGAATTGTTGGGTGCAGATCGACCCATTATCTTGCATTTATTAGAAATAACACCTGCTCTGGATGCCCTGAATGGTGTGGTAATGGAGCTTAATGACTGTGCTTATCCTTTATTGCATGAAGTGGTAGTGACAGATAATCCCAAAAAAGCTTTTGAAAATATTGATTACGCCTTTTTAGTGGGAGCAAGACCAAGAGGACCAGGTATGGAACGCAAAGACTTGCTATTATGTAATGCTGAAATTTTTTCAGTTCAAGGTAAGGCGTTAAATGAAGTCGCTCACAAAAATGTCAAAGTATTAGTAACAGGGAATCCAGCTAATACCAATGCCTTAATTGCAATGAACAATGCTCCTGATTTAAGCCCAAGCTGTTTTTCTGCCATGACCCGATTAGATCATAATCGATCTATTGCTCAATTGGCTGAAAAGACAGGTGTTACTTGCAGAGAGATAAGTAATGTGACTATATGGGGGAATCATTCCTCGACTCAATATCCTGATTTACATAATGCCAAAGTCAAAGGACAAGATGCCTTGTCTATAGTGGGTCAAGACTGGTTTGAAAATGACTTTATTCCAACAGTTCAGCAACGAGGTGCTGAGATCATTAAGGCAAGGGGACAATCCAGTGCCGCTTCAGCCGCAAATGCAGCATTAGACCATATGAGAACCTGGATTTTTGGAACAAAAGAAGACGACTGGGTCAGTATGGCAGTACCTTCTGATGGCAGTTATGGCATTGCAGAAGGTTTAATTTATTCATACCCGGTAACGGTAACTAATGGTACAGCAAACATTGCACAAGGATTAGAGCTTAATGAGTTCAGTCGAGAAAAAATGCGTATTACAGAAGATGAGTTAAAACAGGAAAGAGATGCGATTAAACATTTGTTTTAACTTATACCTGCGTTAACTGTTGTTTTTTTAAGAGAACTTTATTAAGAACAGCTCTACCTAATGGTAAATAACTTTTTGAAAGAGGCTATTTTTAAGATACTCATAACTCTTTCATTGCAACCCGTTAAAATAATTGATTGTTTTGGAGCGGTTGAAAAATCAATTAATAGTAGCAATAAAGACAAGCCTGAGCTATCAACCATTTCAGTATGAGTGAAGTCAATTATAAAGAGAGTATCTGTGGGTTCATTAATATAAGCTTGGCGAAATTCTTCATGCACTTCTAAAGTTAAATCAGATAGAATTTCAAGCGTAATAGTTTTTTTATCTTCAGATACTGTTTTTTTTATATTCATAGATAAATTCTCCGTGTAAATAATTGAGTGTGAGGTTTGACTTGAGCATGAGCACTTATAGCAATTACCAGTTTCCAGTATTTTCCATTGATGCCCAAGGCTGTTGTTTTTCTAAAGGCTGTCCTTTTTGCAAGAACTCTATAGATATGCCATCAGGTGAGCGTATAAAAGCCATCATTCCGTCACGAGGAGGTCGATTAATAATAACGCCCAGACTCATTAGGTTTTGACAGTAATTGTAAATATTACTTACTTCATAAGCAAGGTGCCCAAAGTTTCGTCCGCCTGAATAGTCTTCTGTATCCCAGTTATAGGTTAGCTCAAGTGCTGGGGCTTCAATGGCTTTGGCATTTTCCTGGTCTTCTGGCGCAGCTAAATAGACTAATGTAAACCGACCCTCTTCACTTTCTATTCGATTAACTTCTGCTAAACCGAGTTTGTCACAATAAAACTCAAGTGACTTTTCAAGATTTTCAACCCGAACCATAGTATGTAAGTAGCGCATATGTTATAAACCAAAATGAATTTAAAGACATGGCCATTATGGCGTAAAATAACTGTTTTTACACGATACTTATTTAACTTGGAGAATATAAATGACTGACTACCCAGAAAAAACCTGTGAAATAGATCGCCTTGTTCGTCACCCTAAGTTAGTTGAAGCTGCATTAAGCAACAAAAAAACACAGCAACGTCGTGATGGTATTTATGCTTATCCGGGTGAAAAATTTGAATTAGATGGCGTGAGTTTTACAGTTACCTCCTTAGACCGTCAAAGTCTGGGTGAAATGACAGATGCAGATGCCAATGCCGAGGGTTATCCCAGCCTGGATATGTATAAGGGTTTGATTTTAAAAATGCACGCAGGCATGACCTGGAACGATGAAGATCTGGTTTGGGTGCATAGTTTTAAACGGGATGATGCAGAGTAGCGAATCAGACTGTTCCATTGCCACTAATCATAGATTAACCTGGCTTTCGCCCATCAACCCAAAGTTGATGGGGCTTGTTACTTTATACTCTTCACGCTCGTATCTACTCGCCCCATCCTGAACTTGAAAGATGCAGATCATTGATTTATCAGGACGCGTGAATACGTCCATGTAAGCTCTGGTGCAACATCCTTGTTGCACAAGCCTGATAAATCAACAACCTGCATCTTCCTTTTTAATGGGTGAGTAGTTACTCACGCTCAAGAATACCTCACCCAAGCACGCAGATTGTTGCGATGGGCGTTGTTTAATGCCATGGATGGCATGTAGTAGAGCAACGCAGGAGCAGTTGCCGAGTAAAGCATTGAAATAGATTATTATTCCTGCTGCTTTACGCCTAGCCCATCACAACAATCCACACACTTAAACGAGGCATTCTTAAACGTAAAGAGTATAGATAACTGCCATTTTTTATATTTTTCTGCCTTATCTTTTTTACACTCATTGAAATTCAAATAACTCTGTATAATTACTTCTTTTCAGTTTTCTATTCAATATTTTAAAAAATGGCTACCGTTAATACAGACAAGCTTTCTAGCGCGCGTTTTGCTCAGGCAACCGATAATTTTGTTGAAATTTTTACCGCATCCGTTGATTTTGACCAGCGTATGGCTCAACAAGATATTGAAGGCTCTATTGCTCATGCCAAAATGTTATGCA
>JAGLUC010000312.1 GCA_023134955.1 Methylococcales bacterium
AAGTTGAAAGTGATAGGTTACTTTCCACATATTCCAATAAGTCAGTATTCTACAGAGTATATGTTAAGGCTCTTATAACATCTATTAATCAATGGCCATGAATAAAGAACAAGACACTAATAATAATGGCAAAGAGTATTTTGAAATAAGCCCTCTGATTAAATGGCCTGTGGCAGTTCTGCTATCTGGCACAGTTATAGTTATGGTCTATTTGTATTATTGTTATATACAATGCCCTAGCTTCTCAGCTTCGCCCAAAGATTTAGGTTTGCCTACTATTTTCATCTTCTGTGCCACCGGTTTAGTCCTTATTCTGTTCCCATGGCATAAATTCAAGGTAAATATTACAAAAATTGGTCCAGTAGAGTTTGAGCATATTATTGAAGGTCAAGCCACGGAACATGCACAAGATCTATCTGAAATTGATGACCGTTTAGCAAATCTTGAAAGAAAAATCAAAACCACTAGCTATGCATTACTGACGAAGAAAGATGAAACTAAATTGAAGCCTCTTTTACTGGAGTTTTTAACGAAATACATACGAAAGGGCGCTTTTTCTCCACAAAGAATTCTCAAATGGGGCATAGAGCAAGAAGGGTTTGAAAGCTTCGCCGAATATGATCCCGCACTTTTAAGAAGTACACTTAGAAAATTAGTCGCCGAAAAAAGGCTTGTGACATCAGTAAGCAAAAAAGGAAACACTTTATATAAAATTTCACAATGATTGCCTTAATCGGGTAGCCGGGGGTTTTTACCCCCCAGCCCCCACAACACCCTGCATGCGGCTCCGCACAGGGCGTTTCACTTAGAATGGTGAAGCTTGATCCATCCATCACGCAGCGAATATAGCCCCTGAGATTTGAGATAAGCATTAGACAATGCCTGCTGTATTCCCGGAGTTTTAGAGCTACGCCATGGGCCTTTGCTGGTAATACCACACGCAACTGCTGTACGAACATGAACGCCAAATCCCATCAGACTTCTTACCTTGGTTCGTGGCTTTCGCCACTGTCGCCAATAAGCCATCCGAACCCTGCGCCTGATCCATTGATCCAGATCAACACAGAGCTGATAACATTTAGCGATGCCAAAATAATTGATCCAGCCTCTTAGATACTGGCTGGTCTTGAAAAGCTGATACTTCATCGACACTCCCCAGTTGCGGTTCGTCAACTCCCGAACACGTTGTTTAAATTTCGACAGCGTTGCCGGGTGCCATTGAATGCGCCCTTTCTGAAAGGTAAATCCCAGAAACTTGCTTTTATCGGTTTTAACGACGTGGCTTTTGGCCTTATTTACGACCAGTTTTAGGCGGTTTTGCAGGTAGTTACTGATACTGCGAAGCACACGGGCACCGGCACGTTTACTCTTTACCAGGATCGTAAAGTCGTCTGCGTACCTTGCGAATTTATGACCCCGCTTTTCCAGTTCTTTGTCCAGAGGATCAAGCATGATATTCGCAAGCAGCGGCGATAAAGGCCCGCCTTGGGGAACACCTTCCCAACTTTCGATAAAGAGCCGGTCATCCATAACTCCTGCTCGCAGGTAAAGTTTAATCAACTGAAGAAGACGTTTATCCTTCACCTTATAACCAAGGCAAGTCATCAATAAATCATGATTGACCCGGTCAAAGAATTTGGATAGATCAGCGTCAACCGCTATACGTCTTCCGGTATTGATAACACCTTGAACCTGCCGAACCGCCTGATGCCCATTACAATCCGGACGGAACCCGAAACTGTTCTTCGAGAAATCCGGATCGAATATGGGGGTAAGAATCTGAGCAATAGCCTGCTGGATCACCCGATCTATGACGGTTGGAATACCGAGCTGGCGTTTACCGCCCTCCGGTTTATCAATCTCAACCCGTCTGACCGGAGACGGTTTATACTGACCTGTTCGCAGATCAGTCATAACCAGTTTCCAGTGGCCTGAATTTGCCCAGGCGGGGAACTCATCAACGGTCATTCCGTCAATGCCAGCAGCCCCTTTGTTGGCTCGAACACGCTTAAAAGCAGCTTGGAGATTTCCCGGCTGCAATACGCATTCAAACAGATCATGGCTAAAGGATGGTTTCGAATCGCTACGCTGAATCACGTCACCGCCGGTCGGCGTTCGTGCGTTCAAGTGTGACAAGGCTCCTCCTTTTTCCAAATGTTCAGGCCTTCACCGTGTCCCAACCATTACGATGGGCATTTGGCTACTATGCCGTCTGCTGACTTCTGCTTAATAACTCAATCAGTTACCCGATTAAGCGCTATCGGTTTTCATCTGGTTCGCTCTTTCCAGGCGATGTAACTGAAAAGCCAAGACACTTATATACCAGAGCCTCACTGGTGGTTGGCCGATCGCATCTTAAGCAGATCTCCCCAGATAAGAGCATGAACTTTCTTTGCGCAACTGCATCATTTACGGTGGCCGTTAGATCACATGGCTTCGTCGTCTGGTGCCAACTCGCCTTCAGCCTACGCCTCATATGATGTTCTTGTTCATCAGCTCGCAAATTTGCTAGCGGCTTCCTCCAGACCATACCTCACGGTAAAGCCCTTGCCATTTGCTAGTAGTTATGGTCATAATACCTAACAAAACCGGTAGATATGACTGTGATCTTCCTACAGAGGACTTTCACCTCATTAGTTCATGCCCATGCTGGGCGTACACCAGAGGGTAGAGCGGGACGCGAAGAAGCGTTGCAGCAAAATCTACTCCCTCAGGGGCGCGCCCCTCACCCAAATCGTTATTCGCGACACGAAGTCGCGT
>JAGLUC010000313.1 GCA_023134955.1 Methylococcales bacterium
CCTGCAAGTGTTATCAAAAAATGGTATTTTAGTTTCTGCCTCTTGCTCTCATCACTTGAGTAAAGCCAATCTGCATGAAATTTTACGCTCTTCTGCTCGCCATATTGATCGCCATTTAATCTTTTTTGCCACAGCAAGCCAGGGGCCAGATCATCCTATCCATCCTGCTATTGCAGAGTCTGAATATTTAAAAACTTTTTTCTGCTCTGTTTCTAGTAGTTTATAATTAGCAGATGACCAGCAAAGAAAAATGCTCACTTTGTAGCCAAATTGTTGAAATACCTGGCTTTGAACTAGACAGCAAAGAAGGGCAAAAAGTATTTTGCTGTGAAGGCTGCTTAAGCATTTTTCAATTATTTAACGAAAAAATACTTTTACCACCATCCAACAACGAGAGGAAAAAATGAAAGCTTGTGAACAATGTGCTGCTGACCGGGTTCAAATTGGCTGCAACCATAAACAAATGTCTGTTTTGCAGCGTACTATAGGTCTGATTCTGGTTTATTTACCTATATTAACCTTACCTTTTGTCATTACAAGTGCCTATTTAACTTATTACAGTCTGATTTTTTGTGGTGCTAAAAATATAAAAAAATGGGGCGACTACATTCCTGATAGAGCAAGCCATCGTTATTCTTTGAAAGACCAAATTACTATGGAAGGTTCATTTAAATATAGTCTTGCCCAGTCAAAACTTTACTGGATCCTTAATTGTACGGTTTATTGTCCCTACAGCGTAGCACTTTGTGAATGGCATGCTTACTTGGTTAAAGTGGTTGAAAACTGGTGGTGTCCATTCACCCATGCAAACAAAGACAATTATAAAAATGGCTCTATTGATAAATCTTTCTGGCATATCCACCCAGAAGACATCTCTAAATTAAATAAAGAAGACAGAGAAAACCCAATTTTTACAGATGAAGCTGATAAGGATTTGAAATAGGAGCAGGTGAAAGGCTAAAGGCTAAAGGCTAAAGGCTAAAGGCTAAAAGAGCTTAAGAGCAGATTAAAAAAAGCGCAAGACGAAAGACTAAAAAGAGTAAGAACTCGGAAGGCTTTTCTTTCGCCTTTCGCCTTTCGCCTTTCGCCTGCTCTCATCATGCAAATAGGTCCTCACAAACTCAAAAATAACCTTATTCTTGCCCCTATGGCTGGAATTACTGACCGTCCATTTCGAGAGTTATGTCGGCAATTTGGTGTGGGGCTTGCTGTTTCTGAAATGGTTGCATCTAACCCTAGCCTGCAAAAACATAAAAGAACTTTACTAAAAACCGACTATACAGGTGAGTCTGGAATCAGATCAGTACAAATATTAGGTACTGATCCACAACAGATGGCTGATGCAGCACTGCTTAACCAGCAACGTGGGGCGCAAATTATTGATATTAATATGGGCTGTCCAGCAAAAAAAGTATGCTCGGTTGCTGCAGGTTCTGCCTTGCTTAAAAATGAAGACCTGGTTAAACGAATTTTAGATGCCGTCATTAATGCCATTGATATTCCTGTCACTCTTAAAATCCGTACAGGCTGGGATAGCGAAAATAAAAACGCCCTGAGCATTGCCAAAATTGCCGAACAAGCTGGAATTGCAGCATTAACCATTCATGGCAGAACCCGGGCTTGTAAATTTACCGGAAATGCTGAATATGACACCATCAAACAAGTAAAATCTAGTGTTAATATTCCTGTTATTGCAAATGGTGATATTACCAGTACAGAAAAAGCGCAACAGGTTTTAGATTACACAAAAGCAGATGCCATCATGATTGGTCGAGCAGCTCAAGGAAATCCATGGATTTTTAGCATGATATTAAGCCAGCTTAATAAGGATAAAAATTTTAAAAATCCATCGCTTAACGAAATAAAATTAATAATTAATAATCACCTGGAACACTTATATAGCTTTTATGGATGCATCGGTGGTGTTAGAATAGCCAGAAAACATATTGGTTGGTATTTTGACAATCTAGGCTCAATTGCAACAACTCATAGAAAAGAGATTTATCTGGTTGATACACCAGATCAACAACTAGCAATGGTTAATTCTGTACTTTCAACACTCAATTCATATAAATAATAATTAAAACATATGGAAGCAATGCAAAAAAATCAAAAAGTCATCAATTTTGACAGAAGAAAATCAAGCCCAATTCCTCTATCAGTTTATGTGAAAGAAACGGTAGATCATTATTTTATCCAGCTTAATGGTCATGATACTTATGGGCTACATGCCATGGTCATTAGTGAAGTAGAAAAGCCCCTGATAGAAGCGGCATTGGCTTATTGTGGACAAAATCAAACCAAAGCATCCAAAATACTCGGCTTAAGCCGTAGCACCCTGCGAAAAAAAATAGATCTTTACGATTTATCCTGAATAATAAATACTCCTGCCTTATTTATATTTCCTGTTGTTTAAAATGACTATGTTCATAACTAACTGCAAGTAACACTTGCACATCTTTGTACTTCATACTTCTTAAGGTTGTATAATTTATTACCAGAAACTACCTAACCTCAATGTCATTAAGTTAAGCAATCTGAAATAGGATTTGCTGAGGAACGAAGCGCATCGTCACAATTGATGCGCCTCCTATCGTCGGCACATCCTATGCTATCATCTTAACTTAACGACATAATATCTAACCCTTTTCTTCCTGAGATTGAATGAACAAAAAAATTACGCGTGCACTGATTAGTGTTTCCGACAAAACATCTGTCCTTGATTTTTGCCGAGAACTGGATCAACTGGGTATAGAGATACTCTCAACAGGGGGCACAGCTAAATTACTTGCCGAGAACAATGTCGCTGTTACTGAAGTGTCTGAATACACAGGTTTCCCTGAAATGATGGATGGTCGTGTTAAAACCCTGCACCCTAAAATACATGGTGGCATTTTGGGTCGCAGAGGCATAGATGATGAGATCATGACAGCTAATGGTATTATTGCCATTGATTTAGTGGTTGTTAATCTCTACCCCTTTGAACAAACAGTGGCTAATCCTGATTGTGATTTAGCAACCGCTATTGAAAATATCGATATTGGTGGTCCAACCATGATTCGTGCTGCGGCAAAAAATCATGCCGATGTTACCGTAGTTGTTGATCCAGCTGATTACAGTGCCGTCATTAGTGAATTAAAGTCTAACGATAACAATATCGCACAACAAACTCGTTTTGACATGGCATTAAAAAGTTTTGAGCATACCGCCAAATACGATACCGCTATTTCAGTTTACTTAGGCGCAGTCAATAAAGTTCAATTTCCTGAAACTCTTAATTTACAATACCACCACACCCAAGCCATGCGCTATGGTGAAAACCCGCATCAAAACGCTGCCTTCTACACAGAAAAAAATCCAGCTATCGGTACCATCGCCGCTGCAACACAAATACAAGGCAAAGAACTGTCTTATAACAATATTGCCGATGCAGATGCTGCTCTAGAGTGTGTCAAATCATTTACCAACAAACCTAGCTGTGTAGTTGTTAAACACGCTAACCCTTGTGGTGTGGCTCAAGCCGATAATATTTTTACGGCTTACGAGTTAGCCTACGCAACCGACCCAACCTCTGCTTTTGGTGGCATTATTGCTTTTAACCAGGAATTAGACCAAAAAACAGCAGCAGAAATCATCAATCGTCAATTTGTAGAAGTCATTATTGCCCCTGTGATTAGTCCTGAGGCTAAAGTCGTGTTAGCTGAAAAGAAAAATGTTCGGGTATTAGAATGTGGTCAATGGGATAGCACCAATCAAGCTGCTTTTGACTTTAAGCGTGTATCTAGTGGTCTATTAGTTCAAGATAAGGACTTTGGTGAAGTCACTCAAGACGATTTAAAAGTCGTCAGCAAACGCCAACCGACCGAACAACAAATGTCCGATATGCTATTTGCCTGGAAAGTGGCTAAATTTGTTAAATCCAATGCCATTGTTTACTGCAAAAACAGTCAAACTATCGGCGTAGGTGCTGGACAAATGAGCCGCGTTTATTCAGCTAAAGTTGCCAATATTAAAGCAGCCGATGAAGGTTTAGTGGTTTCAGGTTCGGCAATGGCATCTGATGCTTTTTTCCCTTTTAGAGATGGTATTGATGCAGCAGCCGAAGTGGGTATTACTGCAATTATTCAACCCGGTGGTTCTATGCGTGATAATGAAGTTATTGCAGCAGCTGATGAACATGATATTGCGATGGTATTTACTAATATGCGTCATTTTAGACATTAATTATCAAAATTTTATATCTAATTAAAATGTTGGGAAGTTACCTAGGAAGTGAGGCTTTAACCTCGCTCAATCCCCTGTGTCAGAATAGTTGTCGAGGCTAAAACCTCACTTCCAATACCCCATCATTCTTGTAACGAGAAACCTCAATGAAAATACTTATCGTCGGTAGCGGTGGTCGTGAACACGCCCTTGCCTGGAAAACCATACAAGCCCCAAATGTCAGCACCGTATTTGTTGCACCTGGCAATGCAGGCACGGCTTTAGAAGCGGATATTACAAATATTGCGATCAAAGTTGATGATATTCCTGCTTTGCTTACATTTGCTCAACAAGAACAAATTGCTTTAACCATTATTGGCCCTGAAGTGCCTTTAGTTGCTGGTATTGTCGATGCGTTTAGCGAAGCGGGGCTAAAATGCTTTGGCCCCACCGCTAAAGCTGCACAACTAGAAGGCTCTAAAACCTACTGTAAAGACTTTATGGCCAGGCATAATATTCCAACAGCCGAGTATGAAACCTTTACGGAAACCCAGGCTGCGATTGCTTACATCAAATCAAAAGGTGCTCCCATAGTAGTTAAAGCGGATGGTTTAGCTGCGGGTAAAGGTGTCATTGTTGCTGAAACTGAACAACAGGCAATCAATGCCGTTAAAGATATGTTATCAGGTAATAGTTTTGGTGCAGCGGGTCATCGAGTGGTAGTTGAAGAATTTCTGACTGGAGAAGAAGCCAGTTTTATCGTCATTGCTGATGGCGACAATGCTTTAGCTATGGCTACATCACAAGATCATAAAGCCAGAGATAATGGTGATAAAGGGCCTAATACTGGCGGCATGGGGGCTTATTCCCCTGCCCCTATCGTAACGCCTGAAATACATAAAAGAGTCATGGATGAAGTGATAAACCCCACTTTAAAAGGCATGCGTGATGATGGTACACCCTATACAGGGTTTTTATACGCTGGCTTAATGATCAGCGACAATGGCTCTATTAAAGTCCTTGAATATAACTGTCGTTTTGGTGACCCTGAAACACAGCCTATTATGATGCGCCTTAAAAGTAACTTAGCTGACTTATGCCTGGCTGCTTTAGATAAAAACCTTAGTCATATGTCAACCGAATGGGATGAGCGTCCTGCATTAGCTGTTGTATTAGCAGCTGGAGGGTATCCAGATAATTATGAAAAAGGAGACATTATCTATGGTTTACCAGAAACAGAGCAAAGTGATAGCAAGGTTTTTCATGCGGGCACTTGTGAAAAAGAAGGTAATATTGTGACCTCTGGTGGACGAGTACTATGCGCCTGTGCATTAGGAACTGATATTGCTGATGCTCAAAATAAAGCCTATGAGCTCAGCAACAAAATTCATTGGAATAATGTTTTTACCCGTACGGACATTGGGTTTAAGGCTATCAACTCGTAAAGTAAATTTATATTAATCGTTCCAAAAGTTTTGGCAGGATATTTTGACACTCTTTTATTAACACATATTGTAGCCCGTATGAAACGAAGTGTAATACCAGGGTTCGAGCCATCGATTCCCCG
>JAGLUC010000314.1 GCA_023134955.1 Methylococcales bacterium
AAACTTCATACGGGCTACTTTTTCATTACTGCGAAAACTTTTGGAATGATTAATAGTAGACCTTCTAAAGCTGAAAAAACCTAAACTTACGTTTTAACCAGATAGAACAACCACTTATTGTCAATATAACCAGAAATATTGCACTTATATCTACCAACAACACACCGATAAAGCCAAAAAAACGACCACTATGAATATCAAGTATGACACGTTCTAGTGGTAAAATAGATGAACGAAAGCTGTTTTTAATTGCTTCCCCTATAGCCTTGGGAGTAGGGGTGTTTTTAGACCAACTGACAGGTGAATTATCATATGCTTGCCATGAAAGCAGGTTATCTTTACTGCTAGTAATGCCTGTTTTTGATTGAATGACAATTGCTTGTTGCTTATCTAAACCAATTTTTTCTATTGTATTTAATGGGCTTTGTTCAATTAGTTCACCTTGTAGAGATAGTAGCAGCAGGGAGTCATTTAAGGCAACGATAATAAAATTCTCTGTTTCCACTGCACCTTTAATATTGTTTGGAGTGGCGAGTAAAAATTGTTTATCCAAATAAATTTGCTGATTTACCTGACTAAAGTAATGATTTTTTGAGGAAAATGACTGGATTTTATTGGGTGATTTAATGTCGTACCAGTCCAAAATAGTTTTGGATTTAATCATCTGACTATCCATCTGCAAATATTCAGTATGGTTTAAAGCAATACCTGTTATTGCTAACATAATGAGAATGATGGCTGAAATCAGACCGATAATGCTATGGATTTTATAGAGAAAACGCAAATTCATATTATTTTTGCTGGATTTTTTGGTTAAACAATAAAGCTAATTGCGCGACTTTAGTCAATGCCCGTACTGACAATGTTGCTCCTGAAATACCGTCTATTGCTTGATTGAGTTGTAACTCTGGGGTTAATGAAATTTGTTTAAACTGATCTGTAAAAAAATCATGTTTTACTTCCCAACCCCTACTTTCCCTAAAGGCTAAAACTTTTAATAATACGATTTTATTACCTGTAATAACAATTGCAATGGTAATCGGTTTGGTTTTACCTGTTTCATTGATAATCCATACGGATTTTTCGGCTGTTTGCCAATAACGGGTGCGTAAAAAATTAGGCTTATGTTTTAGAATTTCTATGACGGTTTTTTTTAGCTCTTTTGTTAGCCACAACACTTCAGCCTTGGGGACTTCACCAGAAAAAATCTGTTGCAAAAAATCATTAGTCTTTTGGTATTCTTCCGCATAAGTTGGCACGGTAAAGGTGAGTAATAATAAGAATAATGTATTTTTTAACATAGATTTTTTGTAGAGCGTGACTTTAGTCCGCTATGAATCGTGTCGTGTCGCATTAAGTATTGCGGACTAAAGTCTGCTCTACGGTAAGTATGAGATCAAAGATGACAGCATTGGGGGTTTAAAATTGATAGCCAAGCCCCAGATCAAAACCACGTTCATCAGCCTGACTATTTAATATATCTTCTTTGTAGATGTAATTAGCTTTTAATACTACGTTTTCATGAATCCACCAGTTAGCACCTGCTTCCCAGATATTATACTTTTTGGCAGCTCCACTGTAATAGCTAAGTTTTTGATAACGTCCAAAAACACCAATATCACCTATTGCAGTAGGGTGTCGGTAACTGGGTTCTAGATACCAGCCATATTGCGACTCAGCGGCTTGTTGGGCGGGATCATTAATATCAATTTCCCAGCGACTGTATAAAGCTTTACCAGTAAATGTTCCTGCGCCAATTGCATGGCTATAAATTGCATGGGTTTCGTATAAGGTACCAGAACCGATTGCAACAGCAGCACTTTGAGCCATATCAGTTTGGTGTAAAATTGTGGCAGCAAGCTCTAGCCCTGGCACGCCAGTATATTTTCCTCTAATAGCAAAAATAGGATCATTAGCCTGTTGTTTAGATACTTTTTGACGACCTTTTCTAATATTGAAATCATTACCGACATTTAAACCACTGCTAATAGCAGCTTCAAAACTCAGACCATTTTCAAATCGGTAACTGCCTCCAAGACCAGCTTCCCACCAGGTAGTTGGAATAATGTTTTTTTCTACTTCATTACGCTCAACACCATAAAAGGTATTGGGTTCATGTGTTTCATTCAAAATTCCTACAGGCATTAAAAACAGACCTGCTTTGGCACTAGCATTTTCATTGAAATCATATTCTAAATAAGCTTGTTCTAACTCTATTTCGCCATTTTTACCATCACCTGAAATGGCATGTTCTAATTCAAGCTCGGAGAAAAACCGTAGATTATCAGCAAATTCATGGCCAAAAAATAATACAAAACGGTGAAAATCAACTTCTTCTTTATGAGTGCCATTTTCGGTACTACGATTTTGATAATGCAATTCCCCATAACCACCAATAGTGGTATCAGCAAACCAGCCAGAAGACTGTTTAACACCATCAAAATTTTCACTAATTACTTCAACTGCGGCTGCATTATTGCTAACTTGATCTTGTGTCGCTTCAATTTTTTGTTTCAGTGCACGATTTTGCTGGTTTAAATCATGGTTTTTGGTACTTAATTGCTTAAATTTAGTCGCTTGCTGTTTTTTGTAGGATTCAAATTGAGAAGCTAATTCATCAACTGTTAGTGCGTATAAATTGCCAGGTAAGCCAATGAATAGGCAAGGTATAAGTAAAAGTTGTTTGATTTTCATTTTTAAAATACAGAAAGAAAAAAAAGAGTACGGATATAATAATCTAATTGCGAATGATTCGCAATTAGATTGTTAAAATGAATAGCTGTAACCCTACTTTATCTTGGTAGCTGTAGTATGAATTCGTTGTATTTAATGAAGTTCTGGTTAGAAGTGTGATTCTAAAATCTGAATAAGTCTATTTGACAATGCATTAATTTCCACTATTGTTTTGTGTAATTGAGTATTATTAAAGAGGTTGTTCATGTTTGGGTTTATTAAAAAATTATTTTCACAAAGTGATTCTAAAAAAAATGTAAAAGACGAAACAATAAATAAGCTTGCCACATCGCTCTCCGGATCTAAAAAGAAAAAAGTTTCAACAATTCCATATAACCCTGAGTTAATAGATTCTTTGAAGACTGAGCATCAAGATCTTTTATCATCCTTTGGGCATATAATGGATTCTGCTGAAAAGAAGCGCTATCCTTTGCTTGCAAAGACACTGAAAGACTTTTCTAACTTGTTAAATGCTCATTTAACTAAAGAGGGTATTGAACTTTATGTATTTTTAGAGTTTTCCACTCATATTGATAACCCTGATGTATTTCGTGATTTTCGGCGTGAAATGAGTGAGATTGCTTCAGTAGTAATGGGTGTAATTAATAGATATACAAAAAAAGCTGTGTCAGACGAAACTGTAGATCAATTTATCAAGGAATTTACGGAATTAGGGGGTGTATTAGTCGACCGAATAGAACGTGAAGAAAATATGTTATATACACTTTATAGTGAATAGAATTGAATCAGTGACTTTAAAACCCAGCGAGATGTTTGTTTATAAAGACCTGAGTTAACTACTCTGCTCTTAAGCCCTCTCGGCAATTGCTCCTCGGTAATTGCTCCTGCATTACTCTACTACACACCATCCTTGGTGTTATGCATTGCTCTATTCACCTACATCCATGTAGGCATCCAGCAAAAGAGGGCTTAAGAGCAGAGTCAAATATGCTGAATAGTTACGACCTGAGTTAATATTTATTCCTTATCTTACTTGCTTTACCTTTATTAATGCCATGGATGGCATAAAGTAGATAACTCTGGAGCAGCGAAAAGCTGCGTCGAGTTGTGTTGAAGAGTTTGCTATTTTCGTTGTTTTATCTTAATTGATACAAATTATTAATCGTTCCAAAGGTATTCGCAGTAATGAAAAAGTAGC
>JAGLUC010000315.1 GCA_023134955.1 Methylococcales bacterium
TTGCCAGTGATCCAAACTGGGGGCGTATTTTAGCCGCAGTAGGTCGTTCAGATGTTGAACAATTAGACTTGGAAAAAATTGAAATTTATTTGGATGATGTGTGTATCGTCAAAAACGGTGGTCGAGCAGAAAGTTATACAGAAGAACAAGGTCAACGAGTGATGGATCAACAAGAAATTCAGCTTCGTGTTGTTCTGGGGCGTGGAAATGCTACTCAGCAAATATTAACCTGTGATCTTTCTTACGATTATGTTCGTATTAATGCAGAATACAGGACTTAATAAAAGGTGGGCGAAAGGCACTTGCATGTTGCTGTGGGAGTCATAAGGGATAATAGTGGCAATGTTTTAATTTCTTTACGACATAAATCTGCTCATCAAGGCGGATTATGGGAGTTTCCTGGTGGAAAGCTTGAGGCAGGTGAAACAGTAGAGCAAGCCTTGGCAAGAGAATTAAAAGAAGAGCTGGGTATTTTAGTTCAGGCATCATCACCGCTTATTCAAGTTACTCATAATTATTCTGATTTATCAGTACTGCTTGATGTTTGGGCTGTCAGACACTTTTCTGGAACAGCTAATGGACATGAAGGACAGAAAATCCAATGGGTTTGCCCTGAGCAGTTAGTCGATTATAAATTTCCTAAAGCCAATTATCCTATTATTACAGCGGTTACTTTACCTTCTGAGTATGCCATTTTGAATGCTGATAAAAGTGATGTTTTACTAAGCAATTTAAATAAAATATTAGATAAGCAGGTCAAATTGATCCAGGCCAGACTAAAGACATTATCTTCAATAGAGGTAAAGGCATTTCTCGAATTAGCAGTTCCATTATGCCAAGAAAAAGGTGCCAGATTATTGTTAAATTCGGCAGTTAAAGGTATTGAAAAACTTAATAATGCTGATGGTATTCATTTAACTTCAAATGACCTGTTGGCAGTTAATCATAGACCAGATGGATATGCCCTGGTTTCTGCATCATGCCATAATCAGCTGGAATTACAGCATGCAGAGAAAATAGGGGTTGATTTTGTTGTCCTTGCCCCTGTATTGACAACTAAAACTCATCTGGATGCCAAGCCATTAGGCTGGGAAAGGTTTAAAGAATTAACGGCAAAGGCTAATATTCCAGTTTTTGCTTTAGGAGGCTTGCTTAGGTCAGACAAAATAACAGCTCAGGCATCAGGTGCTCAAGGTATTGCTGGAATCAGCTGCTTTTTAGATTGACAAGGGATTTGCTTTCATTACTCATAAAAACCTGTTAATCATCCCAAAAGTTCTGGCAGAATATTTTGACACTGTTTTATTAACACATATTGTAGCCCGTATGAAACGAAGTGTAATATGGGATTTTGAGTCATCGCTTCCCGTATTAGGTAAACTTCATAC
>JAGLUC010000316.1 GCA_023134955.1 Methylococcales bacterium
ATACTTTTGGAACGATTAATACACTAACTTGTAGCCTTAATATAGTTAAAACCTTGATTTCACTTCGTTACATCAAGGCTACAAAAACTGAGAGAGTATTTGCCCTAATTCCCTTTTACAAGCTCTAAAGCCCCACTCCCTGTTGATTACTTTATTTAAACCACTATATTAACTAATCGCTTAGGTACGATAATAATTTTTCTGACCGTCTTACCATCGGTAAAGCGAAGTACATTTTCATCCGCCAGGGCTAGTTTTTCAATCTCATCTTTACTGGTTTCTACCGAGACTGAAATTTCACCTCGTAATTTACCATTAACCTGTAGCATCATTTTAATGGAATTTTGCTCTAAAGCTGATTCATCAACGGCTGGCCAAGATTCAATCACAATATCGTTATCATGTCCTAACTGAATCCATAGCTCTTTACAAATATGTGGTGTAATCGGTGCAAGCATTAATAATATGGCTTCTAACACTTCTTGTTTTATGGCGATAGCATTAGCCGAATCGTCTTTAAATTTGGAGAGTGTATTAACCAGCTCCATATTTGTGGCAATCACCGTATTAAAAGTGTAACGTCTGCCATAATCATCACCTGCTTTTTTTAATGCCAAGTGTAATTGTCGACGAAAATCCTTTTGTAAATCAGTTAGCGCAGATTTATCTAATGCTGGGATTGTTTGTGCATTTTCTACGTGCAGGAACGCTTGTTTCCATAAGCGTTTTAAAAATCTGTACGAGCCTTCTACACCACTGTCAGACCATTCTAATGATTGTTCTGGCGGAGCTGCAAACATCACAAACATACGCACGGTATCTGCACCATACTGTTTGATTAAGCCTTGTGGGTCAACCGTATTACCTTTTGATTTAGACATCTTGGCGCCATCTTTTAACACCATACCTTGGGTTAATAAGCGTTTAAAAGGTTCGTCACAAGTTAACAAACCTTCATCTCTCAATAATTTGGTATAAAAACGGGCATACAATAAATGCAAAATAGCATGTTCAATACCACCGATATAATGATCAACAGGTAGCCAGTATTTAGCACTTTCAGCCAGCATACTGTCATCACTTTTGCCTGCATAACGGGCAAAATACCAGGATGATTCCATAAAAGTATCAAAAGTATCAGTTTCTCTTTTTGCCGCTTTACCGCATTTTGGACAATCTACATGTGGAAATGTTGGGTGTGCAGCTAAGGGTGATTGAGAGCCATCAAGCACTACATCTTCTTTGGGCAATTCAACGGGTAAATCAACTTCAGGAACAGGCACTGTGCCGCAATCATCACAATAAATAATAGGCACAGGTGCGCCCCAATAACGTTGTCTTGAAACACCCCAGTCACGTAAACGAAAATTGGTTTTCTTTTCGCCTTTTTTGTCAATGACTAATTTATCGGCAATGGCATTAAAAGCATCGGCTGAATTTAATCCGTCAAACTCAACTGAATTTTTAAGCACACCTTTAACAGTAAAGGCTTTTTCAGACACCTCGTCTTCTTCACCTTTATCAGAAAAAATAACTTGTTTAATGGCTATGCCATATTTATGAGCAAATTCATAATCACGTTGATCATGTGCAGGAACAGACATCACCGCACCTGTGCCATATCCCATTAATACAAAGTTGGCAACCCAGACAGGGACTAGTTCACCCGTAATGGGGTGTATGGCTTTAACACCAGAATCTACACCTCGTTTCTCCATGGTTTCCATGGCTGCTTCCGAGGTTTCCATCACTTTACATTCATCCAGAAATTTTGTGATGTCAGCATTACCTTGTGCAGCTTTAATAGCTACTGGATGTTCTGCTGCAACAGCCAAATAAGTTACACCCATTAAAGTATCAGGACGAGTGGTGTAAATTCTAATGGGATCATTATCAGCAACGGCAAAATCCATTTCTATGCCTTCTGAGCGACCTATCCAGTTCGCTTGCATGGTTCTAACCTGTTCAGGCCAGCCGTCTAATGATTGTAACGACTCTAACAACTCATCGGCATACGCGGTAATTCTTAAAAACCACTGAGAAATTTCTTTTTTCTCAACCTGCGTATCACATCGCCAACAACAGCCATCAATTACCTGCTCATTGGCTAAAACAGTCTTATCATTTGGGCACCAGTTAACAGGTGAGGTTTTTTTATAAACTAAATCTTTTTCTAATAGTTTTAAAAAGAACCATTGTTCCCAGCGATAATAATCAGGGTCACAGGTAGCCAGTTCTCTATCCCAATCATAGCCAAAACCCAATTGCTTTAACTGGTCTCGCATATAATCAATATTTTGATAGGTCCAATCGGCAGGATGGACATTATTTTGCATGGCGGCATTTTCCGCAGGCAAACCAAAAGCATCCCAACCCATTGGCTGCATGACATTTTTACCCAGCATCCGCTGAAAACGGCTAATCACATCGCCTATGGTATAGTTGCGTACATGTCCCATATGTAACTTACCACTGGGATAAGGAAACATGGATAAGCAATAATACTTTTCTTTGTCAGCATCCTCTGTAGCTTTAAACACGCCCGATCTTTCCCAATCATCTTGAGCTACTTGTTCAATTGCCGCTGGGTTGTAATTCTCTTCCATCCTACTCGTCTTTTACCGATAAAAAGCGTTAGAATACAGCACAGACGCTTAAATCTAAAGTGTAAATTAACGCAGACTCAATCATAACTGGGCAGTTCTTACATTACGACAAGTTCATAATTTACAAAATAATGGCTAACTTACACTTTATTTCATTAAAGCAGAACCATCTAAAGAGCCCTTATTAATTAATGACCCAAATACCATTAAGTTTAGAGTTGTCCCTCGTTCCCACGCTCCCGCGTGGGAACGCATACAGAACTTAAATAAGGGACAGGTCTCGCTATAAAATAACAAATCCTGAGCTACTCCATTTATTACCCTAACGGTATTACACTGGATTCCTGTTTTTAGAAAACCATTGGCGGTATTCTGGTGCTAAAAATTACACAGGCAAGGACGGGCTGTTGAAGGTTTGTGATAAATGGTAACTTGATATGCATTCCCACGCAGGAGC
>JAGLUC010000317.1 GCA_023134955.1 Methylococcales bacterium
GTTATCGTTACTCTTTCCGATTACCTCCTTTCAGGTAATTAGTTTTAGTCCATGCTAGGCACACTGTTACACTTCGTTTCATACGGGCTACAATATGTGTTAATAAAAGAGTGTCAAAATATCCTGCCAGAACTTTTGGGACGATTAATATATTAAGGACACAAACAAATAATACAAGTGATCCTGACATAATAAAATACGCAGGGAGTCACAAAAAAACCTTAGCTTGCTAGTTGATTTCTACCATTTTTCTTTGCTTTGTATAAAGCAGTATCAGCCTGCTTCATAATATCCCAGGCATCAACTTTAACTTTTTTGCTTTTTGAATCAGCAACTCCAATTGATACAGTAACTTGAACGATTTTTTCCTTTTTTCTCTTTACTTTGTTTGACTTGTTTCTGCGATCTTGTCTATTCACAACAAAGGGCATATCAGCAATGGTTTTTCGTAAGATTTCCAAATGAATTTCTGAGTCTTTAACACTTTTTCCTGGAAAAACAACGGTAAACTCTTCCCCTCCATATCGATATGGAAATCCACCGCCACTGACCTTTTTCATTTTTATGGCGATTATTCTTAATACAGCATCACCTGTATCATGTCCATAAGTATCATTAAATTTTTTAAAATGATCCACATCAAGCATAGCAACAGTATAAAGCCCTGATATGGATTGAAATTTTTCTCTTAATGCTCGTCTACCAGGAAGGTCGGTTAATTCATCCAGATAAGCCATGCGCCAGGATTCTTGTACAACGGCATACAAACACATGAGTAATGCGGCACTAATAAAAATATTTAATCCATAAGCATCGTTTTTTAAGTGCAAGACAATTAATAAAACTGCCAATATACCAAGGGAAACAGCTATAAAAGGGGATGGTTTTATTAAGTTTATAAGTAATAGGCTGAATAGAACAAATACAGCATTAAAAATCACAGTTTGTGATAAATGTGTCCAGTCAAAATAACGAGAGGGCAGCCAATCTTTTAAAAGATAAAGACTGACCCAGTCAGGTTTTTCATAAACAGACCATATACTAAAAACTGTAATAAATAAAATGAGTAAATAAATAGGGGTTGAGCGAAAACTTAATAAACTACGTTCTGGGGTAATGGTAAAACAAAGCAATAGTAGAGGAGAAAAAAAAGATAGTAGACCGTAATGTAATTTTGTTGGCAGCCAATTAAAGTTTAAAAACAGGTTAACAACCATAAGTAATAGGGTGAAAAAAAAGATTGCACTACGATTAAAATGTAACGACAGTGAGGCGACTAAGAGAGCTAATATTGCTGGTAAATAGCTTAGTGTATTGACGATTGATATAGGTGATTCTAAATTTTGCTGATAACCATATACAGATAAAAATAATATACCAAGTACAGGTGATAAACTTTTGAGTGTTTGTATTATCATTATCTAGTTCTAATTTTAATTTTAAAGAGTAAGGTCTGAAGTAAGGAGATTATTTAAGATGAGATGCTCGATAATGGATGTGGAAATAAAGAGTGTATAAAAATATAATCCCAATTTGTTTGAGAAACAAGGGTTTTTGACATATTTAATTTAAAAAACGAATTAAATGACTACTTTATTTATCAGGAAAAACAGAATGAAGAACTAAGTTATGCTCAAAATAAACGATAAAATCTTTATAAATCCAGCGTGTGATAGGTGGCTCACCAACAGCCGCAATTATTTTTAATGGCTGACCCAGTTGTTTTTTAACCTGATCCATAGTCAAGCCACGGACAGGTGTGTTTATATTTCTTGTCATTATTTGCTCAGGCACTACGGTAAAACTCTCTTCTGCCAGAGTAATTGATGTTGATAGCATTAATATTGTAACAGTGAAAATAGAAATAAAATTCATTTTGATCATGTTGAGTTCCTAAAAAAATACATACAGTAAACAATTAGTAGAATTATAGTCTAAATTGAAAAAGTTAAAGCAGTGCTAAGTTTTATTTATTGAGACCTTTACACAGAGCAGCAAGTCCTGTTCTATCCAGTTTTTAGTCCGCAATACTTAATAAAAATGATTTATAGCTCTGTTCATAGCGGACTAAAGTTACGCTCTACAAAATATCCATCAAACCTAAGTTGATGGAGTAGTGGTTTTTTTATCAGCAACTTTCTTTTTTTTCCACAAGCCATTAGTTGAATAACAGCTCCATCCCCATTTCAACCAGTTTAATAATGATACGGCTAGCCATAATGACCAAAGTAACATTAAAATGCGGTAAGTCATTAGTGGTACTGAGATAACGGTGGCTGTCGGTAATAGTTCGTCACTTCTATCCTGATACCAGTTTAAATTAAATGCAGATGATTGATTACCCACTATCTGCATATCTGGCGAGTTTAATAGACCTTGCCGAACGGCAATAAAAAGTAATAACAAGGAAGTTAGTGTCAATAATCCCAACGCTATTTGAGTTAAATTAAAATAAACAGCATCTGTTAGCTGTTTTTTCTCCCTGAATCCTAATGCCATTAACCAGATAACCACTAATAAAGCGGATTCAACAGGTATTTGACTTAACCCAACCAATAGTAAAAACCAGTGCCAGTGTTTTAAAGGAGTTAATGATATTTTCCCTAATCCTATAGACAATACCGCAATAACAAATAACACACCCCAAAACAATACGGCTGGACCGAATTTTGGGCCTGATGTAAATAGCACCCAGCGGTCTTGCCCTAAATTAATATTAATATGATTGTTTACACTGGCAATACCCAGATTAACCTTTGGCGTAGTTAGCAAACCTGACTGCTCCTGCATTTTTCGCCAATTGAGCGTTATATCCTGCTTCCCTGGTTTTATAGGCAAAGTCACTTGTGATTTTTGCTGGCGTATTGGTTGAGTTACTCCATTAATTTTTACCGATTGTAATTGAACATTTTCTGGTAATGTCAATGTATGCTGAACACCTTTTGAACTTCTAAGGCTCAAATTCAACAATGTTTGTATAGATCGTTTGCCAGGATTAATGTTTAAATCAGTTCTATCAATCGTTAAGGTCGCGCCTTTAACAGCCTTTGGGCGAGTGATTGTTAAACTGACTTTTTCATTTGGCCAGGGTCGCCATTCAGGCAGCCATCTACCATGATCTTGATGATGAACAACAGCAATCCCAGAAGTTTGTACATGCCAGATTGGACTGACATCGGCACGCCAGACTTCTGTCCATTGATGAGTATCAGCCGCTATCAGATCAATCTGTTCTGATTTTGTTAATACCGACTGCCACTGCAAACTATTTTGTCTGGATGACAGGTTAATTAACACCTGTTTGTTTTTAACTCGAATATTGCTAGTAGTAACTGATTCACCTTTAAGTAAAGGCAGTTTAATTGCCAATGCTGCATCGTTATTAAAAACACGGATTACTCGAGTAGTGATACGCCAATCTAAGCCAAGATGTAAAGTCCGTTCGATTCTAATAAATGCTGGCAAAACTCCTGGCTCAAGCGTTTGTTTAGCCGTTTGCAATTGTTGTACTGTTTTGACACGCGAGAATATCAGTTGATTATCTGTCCGACCGTTATCATGCACACCTTCTATATTCCAGCCTTTAGTTTCAACAGTTGTTTGGTGTGGCTTTAACAGTAAAGGTAAGGAGAATTTGTTATGTACAGGTGTAATTCCTAATAGCTCAACTTTATTTTGACCTTTTTCCAGACTAATCCATAATTCTCCACTGCGGGTTCTAATTAATGCCCGTGCCTGGCGACCATTTACTAATACCTGATTAGGCAGCCATTGTTTTAACTTTGCTGGTAATGGAATAGCCACCGCTTGTTGAGCATGTACTTGTAGGGAAATACTCAATTTTTTTGCAGTAATATGCAACTGCATCTGCGGTATTTGGGCGCAAACAGGCAAACAATCAGGTGCTTGCAATAATCGACTCTGTAGCTCATCAAGTAATTCTTGTTGTGGAAAATCGGCCTGCACGTCCTGAACAGGCAAACTGAGTAAGGGAATCAATAAAACCCAACTGAATATAGGTTTAGAAAGTTTAAACTTTTTATTCACCACCCCAAACATTAATAATGATAAAACCAGCAATAGTAAAACCCTTAAAAAATTGAGCAACATAGATTGTGCAGGTGATAAATACCAGAAACTGATTTGTTGCTGATCATCGACAGAACCATTCCATGATAAACGAATTTTTTTCCATTTCCATTGCGGTAAACCAGGGCCGGTTTGGATATTGGCATCTGGGTCTATACGCTTGTGCATGATACCTTTAGCCTTATAAAGTTTGGAGTGAACACGTTTTGTAGTAACAGAACTCATCATGTCGGCTTCTTCAGCTTCCATAGCTATACTCATTGCTGGTTTACTAGGCTCAGCCATATTAAATATAGTTGGTGAGATTTTTTGCCACTGTTTTTCCAATTGCGGATATAATCCGGTCCTGACTTGTGACACCATAAAAGGAATGGCAATAATCAGCAAAGCAAGCAAACAAATATTTTTATACCATTTCATAAACTTTTGAAACTTGCCCGTTGGTAAAACTCTGATTAAAGCAATTGCCGCCAAAATATTCAGCCAGATAAAATGAGGGGATTCAGCTTCATGCCAGATTAAACTTAAACTAATTAATGCAAATACCCCCCAATAGATAGACCACATTCGACTGATTGCTAAAGCAGCAATCAGCACTAAAAACAAATCTAACAGTGTCCATTGAGAAATCCAGCTATCTGGTACATTATCCACGCCGTTGGCTGCCAGTAAACGCCAGCCAGGAGGAATATTTAAATCAGCTTGCACCTGATGAAAATTCTGCTCCCATCCAATAGCACTTATATTACCTATATCACCTTTAATACGGCTATCAGCTTGAATGGCTATATTGCCTTTTCTGACTTCAACCCCCTGTTTATTCGAGTCTACTGACGTTGTAATCAACAGGTTTTGCCCATTGAGCTTGACCTGTCCAAGCTGGGTTTCAGGTAATGCATCCAATCGCCAGCCTTTAGTCATTTTTCCATTAATGCTATCGGAAACAGTATAGGCATCACCATTAAAATCCAACCACAATTGTCGCTTTAGATTCAATTGATTAGGCTCAGGTTCAGGATCGCCGCGTCGAATCACTTTAAACCCCATGCTATCACCTTGTTTCACATGATAAGCAGGTAGATTTTTCCATTGTCTGGGAACATTGCTCTGACTAGGGTCAATAGTTTTTAGTTTTTCAATTTCAACAAGCCGTTGAAAAGGCTGTGCCTGAAAAGACCAGATTTCTGCATCAGGCCATTGAGTATCATTAATATTTAAGGCTAATTGTGTAATATATTGTGGATGCCTAGCATGTAGCTCAACATGCCAGCGGCCTGGTCTTACTTGAATTAATAAACCACCACCAGGCTCAATTCTGGCAGGTAAAGGACTTTTTAGAGAGATAGGGATAAAGTCTTTTAATAAGGCATGGGGTAATTTTATTTCTCGTTGATCACCCGAAACCTCTAACTCAAAATAACTAATAAGTTGTAAAGGCACATTGTCATAAACTTTCCTGAAAACCTGTAATTCCAGTTTGTTTTCAACACTTTTTGGTTTTGTTTGTCCTATATCACTTTCTTTTAACCAAACCAGATTACCTTTTATAAGCGGGTAGGCGATTTTTTTACCATTAACCTTTAAACTGAATAAACCTGTATTTTTAGGAATCGCTAAACTTTCAGGAATTCGATCCCAGAAAAAAAAACCTTTAATTTTATGCTTACCTGCCGCTAGCTTTATAGCTGGTTCACTTTGTCTGTTCATCACTAAAGCAGCTTTGTTATTAATAGTTACATTTTGTGGCCAATAGTCTTGATTTCCAGGCAAAGTTATCCAGCCTTCTCGATAAACTTGCCACTGACTAGTAAATTGAGCCTGTTTTGGCTTTAACTCCAGGCTAAGTTTTCCAGGCCAGCTACACTGCTTTTGCTGAAAGTTATTATAGAAAAAAGGGCATTGAAACTGTTCTTCACCCTGTAAAACCCAGTCAGCCCAGGGTTTAAGTGGCTCAGGAATTTTGTCCTTAGTCAATGGTGTAGCAAGGGATACAGAAAATATAGAAGATATAAAAAGGAATAAAATAAAACGAGACATAATCAATTCCTGAATAGATAGAATTATTTAATTGTAGTCTCTAAATAAAAAAAACTTCAAGAACTTGACAGGAATATTTTCAATTTATGCCATCCATTTAAGAATGTGTGATGTGAATGACGCTCACAAAATGTACTAGACTAAACCATATACTATATTCAAAAAAATGTTTCAATACCTTAAAGGTAATCCCTTATGATTAAAACTGAACATAAACCCACAAAAATTGCTGATCTCAACATTCCCTTAGAAAGAGATGTCTTTTGTCG
>JAGLUC010000318.1 GCA_023134955.1 Methylococcales bacterium
CCTTTTAATGGGGTGAGTAGTTACCAAAAAACAAGTTATTTTCTAACCATTAAAAATACCCCCGTAACCAACCCTAATACAGCCAGGGTTGTGCTGCTATGTGAGAATGAGAAGTGAAACAATACTAAACTGCTTTTCAATATCAACCAGGTACTTAATAATAAAATTCCAATATTTCCCACGCTGTTTTTAAGGAAATACATCAACATAAATATTCCAGCAACTAAAGCCAATGCTGCCAGAATAGTTTTCTCGTGGGAAAAGTGGAAATGGGTCAATGTCAGTACGCTTTGCGCGATTAACCACACCGCCATTAGATACCAGCCTATATTTTTCATACTCACTCCTAAATTTCTTTTAATAAATAATTTTCTTTATTTTTTAGATTAGAAAACTGCTCATAGCCTGTCATATCAGGCACACTATTTTGACCTGCTGTCTCCAATGCGTCGATAACAACTGCAACTGACAGTCCATTAATATCCCGTGACGGTTGATAAATAACCTCCTCCCCATCCGACACTTTTAGCTCAACCACTAGCTGACAGTCTATCAATTCAGTCAGTATTTTTTGTGTCACTGAAACTGGTAAACTCAATTCACTAGCAATTAATTCCGCATTAGGTGCTTTCACACCACTGGAAAAACAGGTAACGATAAAATGACATATTTGCAAAGCAATGGTTTTCTTTAATGAAAAACTAAGGTTTGAAAATCTATCACTATGTCGATAACTATTGAAATTTTGCACATAAAACGATATTTCACAGCCAAATAGCACAACAATCCATACCAATTGCAACCATATAAGAAACAAAGGTAAAGCTGCAAAACTACCGTAAATAGCATTGTAGCTCGACGCGCCTAATTGCAGCGTCAAGTAACCCCACTGCACTATTTGAAACAAAATTCCCGTCAGAATACCCGCAATAACCCCAGCTTTAATGGTGATTTTCTGATTCGGCATAAACAAAAAAATAAAGCTGAATAAACCTATCATAATCAACAAGGGCGAAAAGCTCATGGCATACAACACCATTTTGCTGCCAAATTCTGGTAGATGAATTTTTTCAACTAACCAGGTGATTTTAGTTTTAACAAAAACAGTCATACTACTTGACATAATTAACAACACAGGCGCTAACACCATCAGTGATAAATAATCACTCAACTTTCTAGCTAAGGGTCTGCTTTTTTGAATTTTCCAAATATGATTGAATGATTCTTCGATATTACTAATCACTTTAATCACCGTAAAAAACAATACCACAATACCAATCCCGGCAACTACTCCTCCTTTGGTACTGGATAACATATTTTGAGAAAAATCAATTAGCTGTAACATCATAGTGTCTTGTTCTGATGATTTTTCTAATAATTGTTGCTCTAACTTCTTCTCAAAGCCAAAGCCTTTTGCAATACCAAACAACAGAGCAATAACGGGAACTATAGATAAGAGTGTATACAGTGTTAAAGCAGAAGCTCTTAACTGACAAAGATCACGATTAAACCCTTGAACAGAAAGTAAAAAGACCTTTAAAATTTTAATGCCTAAAAACTGAATACTTGATAATTTCTCATCAGACACAGTCCAAATATCTTGTTTTATAAATTGAGTGATTGTTGAGGTCATAATTAATAATTAGTGTGATAATAAATAAAATATCCTGATTTTATTCAGCTAGTCTTTAATATAAGGAGTGAGGATTAAATAAGTTCCCGATTTTGACTTGCCTTTTAATTCCACAGAAGCACTAATAAAATAGTTACGTAGCTTGCTATGCGCCTATTTTATTAGCACTCCTGTGAAATCAAAATTCTGTGTCAAACTTTGGTAACTTATTTAATCCTCACTCCTAAAAGACTAACTTCAATTAAAAAAAATACAAGTATGTCAGTAGACAAAGCAGTTTTCAAAGCCAAGACATCCAGTAACTCTCTACTCTCAACAGGGTTATTAATTATAGCAATTACATGTGTTTGTTTTTTATTTGGGCTTTTAGGACTCAAACTGGCTATCCCCCCAAGTCAAGCGGGTGTAATTTGGCCCCCATCGGGCATTGCACTTGCATCCATGCTGATATATGGCAATAGAATTTGGCCCGGTATTTTTATTAGTAACTTTTTGATAACAGCATGGGCCTTTAACTTTAACGATCAATTTCTAAGCATTTACACCTCAACTGCTTTTGGGGGCACTCTTTTTGCCTATGTAGGCACTGCTCTTATTAAAAAGTATTCCCACTACCCTAACGACCTTGTTAATGATAAAGAAATTATTTTATTTTTACTCTTCGGGGGGCCTGTTAGCTGTTTAATACCGGCAACTATTGGCATTACAGCCATGGTTTTAAATGGCGTTACTTCACCCTCTGAAATCCCATTAAGCTGGTTTAGCTGGTGGGTAGGAGACACTATCGGGGTACTTATTTTTACCCCCATCATGCTGACTGTTTTTGCCCCTAAAAACAGCCTGTGGAGAAGACGACGATTCTCATTAGCTGCTCCTTTAGTTTTGTCATTTTGCTTCGTTTTATTTTTCTTTTTTTATGCTCTGAAATTAGAGAGCAGACGTAATCATAAAATTTTTGAACAATACACAGCAACAGTCACCCATGAATTAAATCATCATATTACTGATCACATTCGCTTCATCCACTCAATTCATACCTTCTTCAACAACTCTAAAGATATTGAAAACCTTGAATTCAACTTATTTACCCAAGTTGCCCTGGAAGAATTTCAAGAAATTATAGCCTTCGCTTTTATAGAAAATACAGATAATAACCCAAACACCCCATTAACCATCAAATACAATATAAATAAATCAGGTTTTGATTTGCTAATACCTTCATTAATAAAAAAAATGGCATCATCGACATTTAATATTAATCTCAAAGACCAATCAATCCCTACACATATTTATAGTGATCATAAAACAGCCTATTTAATAAACCCTGTTTATGATCAACAAAAACTAAAGGGCATTATTGTCAGTTGCTTTTCATTCCCTGTACTAGTCAAACACTCACTTCAAGAATCAAACATAAAAAACTTAGGTTTATCCATTCTTAGCATTATAAATAATCGTTTTTTATATAGTAATGAGGATTTTAACCCAGCTCATCCAAAACTGGAGCATGTCATCAAGATTGCAAACAGTAAATGGAAATTAATTTATTCTTTAGATAAATCAATTTTATACTCCCAGGCGCATTGGTCATTATGGTTAGTCATTATCAGTGGTTTAATCCTTATCAGTTTGCTTGGTCTTGGCTTACTATTATTAACTGGGCGCTACTTGCGTACAGAACAAATTGTAAAAAAACGAACCAAAGAGTTATTAATTGAAAAAAATAAAGCTGAATCAGCTAATCGTGCTAAAAGTCATTTTTTATCCAATATAAGTCATGAACTCCGTACACCACTGAATGGTATTTTAGGTTTCAGTCAGCTATTACAAAAAAATAAAAATATTTCTGAGGCTGATAAAAGGAAAATAACCATTATTAGTCATTGCGGCAATCATCTTTTGGATATGATTAATGATATTTTAGATATTTCCAGAATTGAAACAAACAAAATAAATATCACTCCCTATACTGTTGATCTCAATCAATTTATAGATGACATTGTAACTATTTTTAGTCTCAAAGCTGAGCAGAAAGAATTATCATTTATTGTTAATCGATCAATCCACTCAAATTTTATAGAAGCTGACCAGAAACGACTCAATCAAATCATTTATAACCTTCTATCCAATGCTATTAAATTTACCGATACTGGAAGTGTTAGTTTTAATATTAACCATGATAACAACACCTTATCTGTAACTGTAAAAGATACTGGCTGTGGTATTCCTAAAGCCAATCTGGCATCTATTTTTTCTCCTTTTACTCAAATAGATGACAAAAACTTTTCTGAAGAAGGCATAGGCCTAGGGCTTGCTATCTGCTACCAGCTGACGCAGCTAATGGATGGCACCATTACTGTAAAGAGCACCCCGAACTTAGGCAGTACATTTAATCTATCAATCCCTTTACCTTCTGTAAAAGAACCCATACCATTAACAACCAGTTCATCTCTACAAAACATTGAGACAAATGCACCCACTCATAAGGCACATTTACTCATTGCAGATGATAATGAAATAAATATCATATTTTTATCTCATATGCTTGAGAACTTAAACTGCACTTTTGATACCGCTGTTAACGGTGCAGAAGCACTTGAGCTTCTGTGCACTAATACCTACCAATTGGCATTGATAGATTTAAACATGCCTGTCATTAATGGCTTAGAACTAATTAAGTCTATCCGAAAAAAGAACATTTCCCTACCTGCTATTGCCATCAGTGCTTATGCTGATAGCCATAAAATTACTGAGTCCATAACTGCTGGGTTTAATGACTATTTGACTAAACCTATTGATGAAGTACGGTTGAATAAACTGATTAATGAGTATCTATAAGATAGTAGTCCACCAACCTTAATCAAGGCTGCGAAAAACTTGGCGTGATAATAAAGCCACTGGCTCTAATAATTCATTTCAAATACTTTCACAGCCTGCCTATTAATCGGTAAAATACTCCGTTTACTCAATTAATCTTTTCAAACACATGCGTACAACTCAATTTCCTCTTAGCACTGTCAAAGAAATACCTGCTGATGCTGAAATCACCAGTCATAAACTAATGATTCGGGCAGGTTTAATCCGTAAATTAGCATCGGGTTTATACACTTGGCTACCTTTAGGATTAAGAGTTTTACGCAAAGTAGAAAAAATCACCCGAGCTGAAATGGAAAAAGCAGGTGCATTAGAAATTTTAATGCCTACGCTGCAACCTGCTGAACTCTGGCAGGAAACTGGACGTTGGGAACAGTATGGCCCTGAACTTGCTCGTTTAAAGGACAGACATGACAGAGACTTTTGCCTAGGTCCAACTCATGAAGAGATTATTACTGACCTGGCTAGAAATGAATTAAAAAGTTACAAGCAATTACCCATCTCTTACTTCCAAATCCAGACAAAAATTCGTGATGAAATTCGCCCACGTTTTGGCATTATGCGCTCTCGCGAATTTATTATGAAAGATGCCTATTCCTTCCATTTAGACCAAACATCATTACAACAAACTTACGATGTTATGTACCAAACATACTGCAACATCTTCGACCAGCTAGGACTAAAATATCGCGCAGTCATTGCTGACTCAGGCTCTATTGGTGGCGCCGTATCACATGAATTCCATGTGCTGGCAAATTCAGGTGAAGATGAAATCGCCTTTTCAACAGACAGTGACTACGCTGCAAACATTGAAAAAGCGGAAGCGATTATGCCTGCTAGTAAACGTGCAGAAGCCAAAGCAGAATTAGTATTAGTTGACACTCCTAATCAACGTAGCATTGATGAAGTTAGTCAGTTTTTAAAGGTTAATGCAAAACAGTGTATTAGAACTCTATTTGTTAAAAATAATAATGCAAAAATTATCGTTCTATTATTACGTGGTGACCATACACTTAATGAAGTTAAAGCGTCAAAACTAGGAATAAAAACTCCTTTAGAATTTGCCTCAGATAATGAAATTGCAGATGTAATTTCTGGTGCTGCTTTAAATACTCAATATGGACATGGAAGTTTTGACAGTAATTCTAAAATACAAAAAAAACAAAATGAATTGAATAGAGCTGAGTTACTCGCTGAAAATTATAGCAAAAGTAGTTTAGCCGGCTATCTTGGTCCCGTTGGCTTACCAGAAAACACTCCTATCATAGTTGATCGCAGTGCCAGTCTATTATCTGACTTTATCTGTGGCGCCAACCAAGATGACAAACATTACAAAGGAACTAACTGGGAACGCGACCTGCCCTTACCCCAAATAGAAGATTTACGCCTTGTTGTTGAGGGTGATGCAAGCCCGGACGGTAAAGGGACTATTACCCTGGCTCGCGGTATAGAAGTGGGTCATATCTTTCAATTAGGCACAAAATACAGTGAAGCAATGAAAGCCTCTGTAATCAATGAAGCGGGTAAGCCTCAAATTATGACTATGGGTTGCTACGGTATAGGAATTTCAAGAGTTGTTGCTGCTGCTGTTGAACAAAGTCATGATGATAAAGGCATTATCT
>JAGLUC010000319.1 GCA_023134955.1 Methylococcales bacterium
GTTACGTTAGACTCTAATTTAGAGAGCAGCGTTAGAGCTACCACTTTAAATAATAAAACATGCTCAAGAAAACAAATTTACCTTTATTTTTCCTGCTTCTTTAGAGCATCTGGGGTGCATATACTATCAATGGTAATATTAAGAAAAACTTTACTTTTATTTTTATAGTGTAAATCTATTGCCTTGTGGAGTTGAAATATATAATATACTTTGTTGTAAATAACATGTTCTTAAGTTTTTTATCGGAACAAAGTGAAATTATAGTGTCTATTAAAATAACTAAATTGGAGCACAAACATCATGAAATTTAATAAAGAAGGTTTATGGAGGTGTTAAATGACTTATCCATATAGATACCCTTTATCTCGTTTTTTTGCTAAGTTTGGTATAACTTTAAATATTAGAATAGATGTAATGAGAGACGTTGAGGCTAATGTTTATGTTGCTACAAGTAAAGACATACCAGGATTGGTTCTTGAAGCCGATTCATTTGCGCAATTAAGAGACGAGGTTACTGAAGCAATTCCTAGTCTATTAGCCTTAGAAGATAACTCTAATCATTATCATGCGTCAGCTGATGTTATTTACAAAGATCACATCGCTATTACATGAATGGATTTGAAAAGGAAGTTAAAAAGATTCTTACCGAAAATGGCTGGAAGCTTTTACGATCAGGAAAAGGCTCCCATGAA
This sequence comes from Methylococcales bacterium, assembly GCA_023134955.1. Lineage (GTDB taxonomy): Bacteria > Pseudomonadota > Gammaproteobacteria > Methylococcales > Methylomonadaceae > QPIN01. The sequence continues at coordinate 693 of JAGLUC010000319.1, forward strand.
TATTGGGGAAAAAAAGGGGAAAAGCCTGTTACCGTTCCTTATAATTGCAAATCAAGACACACAGCTAATTCCATAATGAAAGAGACAGGGATTAACCATAAATTTTAAAAAGCCAGCCTGCGCTGGTTTTTTTATACCTAAAAATAAATTTTGGCGCATGGAAAGCAAACCTGACGCTTTACCACGCTCAGTGTATGAAACTGAAAGAGCAAAGTATTGCAGGAATAAAACCCGTAACAACTTTGAAACTTTCATAACTTTTTCATCAACCCGACTGAGAGGGTCATCAGTGCGTTAGACAGCAGAAAAATGTAATTTGAGAATTAAAGGGTTACAATTTTACGCATGATAAAAACCTTTATCCACAAAGATTTAGAAAAATTCTATCGAACAGATAGTAAAACAGGTATTCAAGTGAAACCCTCTGAAGGGTTGCATTTAATTATTGCTAAATTAAACTAGGCAAAAACAATTTAAGATATGGATATTTCATTTCTTAAGCTTCACGAATTAAAAGGTGATAGAAAAGGAATATGGTCTGTAACAATACAAGCAAATTGACGTATTACTTTTCAGTTTCATGAAGGTGATGCAGAGATTGTAAATTGTGAGCGGGAATTGGGGGCAGTGCCACATTTAAAGACAAGTGGCATAATAACTGACCTCAATTTTTCCAGCTCAGGATGAGTATATGGCAAAAATAAAATAGTCAAATGAAATCAGTAAGTGGCTTTAAGAGTAAAACATGACAGGTAAAACATTTTATAACGCTGATATTGCAGTCGCCTTAAAGTATGATGGGCAGCAAGCACCAAAAGTTACTGCAAAAGGTGATGGGGTTACGGCTGATCAAATTTTAGAGCTTGCCGAGAAACATGGCATTCCCTTACAAAATGATCCTGATTTAGCTAAAATTTTAGCCCAAGTTCCTTTAGGGGAAGAAATTCCTCAAGAATTGTATGTTGCAGTTGCAGAAGTTATATCCTTTGCTTATTTTTTGAGTGGAAAAACACCTGATTCAGTTCTATAGATAAAAATTATTTACAAATTCAAAGTTTCTATCCATTCACTTCCTTTACCTTTAAACTTGTCTAAAACCCCTGCTTCTTTTGCAAGTTGGCGGAAATTATCAGAGCGATTAGTCATTTCAGATGCCACTAGAATTAATTCTAATTCTAAAGGTGGTAAAGATTTAATTAAGTTTTTTACCAAGCCAGGGTTAACGCCATTAGAACCAAAATCACCTAGGGCTAAAGCTCTGGAAAAACCATAAAACTGTTGCATTCGGCTTTCGCAAAGCTGGCTGTATCGTAGTCTGTGTTTTTTGTTTTTTAAAGATTCTTTTATGGAAAGCGTAGCTACAGCGGCATTATAAAAAGCATTTTGCACGCCATGGGAAAAAACTGGATCAACAAAAGCGGCGGCATCACCAATGCAGTAATAATTTTCACCACAAATATTATTAGAATAATAGGAATAATCAGGACGATATTGTAATGAACCATCTATAAATTGTGCAGATGCCAATAATTTACTTAAATAAGGTAGTGTTTCACAGGTTTGCTTAAAAAAATCAGCACGCTGTTGACCATCCATCCCTTTGGTTCGGCTGGTTGGAACAATCAATCCTACGCTGGTTTTACCTCTTAAAATTATATGCCATATCCAGCCAGCTTCAAACGACATGACAAAAGTGACTGGTTTAATATTTTCCAATTCAGATTCTGAATGACTTTGTCTGTCTACACCGACATACCTCGAGTTTTTGAAATACCCCCAGAGGGATAAAAAGTTCAACTGGCTACTGATTGTTTGACGTGTTTTAAATTGATTGGCTAAAAATGAACTATGACCACTGGCATCAATAACATACTGGCAACGTATTTCCCCGCCATTATTACAATTATTTCTTTTGTCGATAAATGAAATGACAGGGAAGTTTTTGTCACTGAAATCCACTTTTTTTACAGCTACTTGATTAAATATTTTGGCTCCACAACTTATCGCATGTTCCAATAAAATATCATCAAAAATATCCCGTTCAATATGAAGTCCAGGCCGAGTGTAACCAAAATCAGAGAATTGGATTTGGTGAATTTTATCATTCCAGACAGTCACTCCACCTGCTTTGGCTAAGAAACCTTGCTGTTTGATTTTTTCCGATACTTGCGTCATATCGGTAAATTTCCAAAAATGGGGGATTAAACTCTCCCCCACCTGGTTACGCGGAAAAACAGCTCGTTCAAGCAGAACAACCTCAATACCAGCCAGAGCTAAATGCGTTGCTGCACTACTTCCGGCAGGTCCTCCTCCTATAACAACTACATCACACGACTTAGGGATTTCAGTCATTTAGTCTATGCATTTCCTAATAAGGCATTATGTGTTGGGTTGGCTAACCATTTGGAAACGTCCTTTCCTAAAACCTTGACGCAACGACCTAAAATATTACATGTTCCTTTGTAGGCTCCCCACATTCCGCCGCCAGAATAACGACTTGCTCTGAAGCCGCCTATTAATTTACCCCTTCTTGTTAATTTACCTTTGATTAGAACCATTTTAGCTCCTGACCAGGCTCCGCCTCCACTGCCTTGTACCTGTTCAATGACAATACTTAATACCTGTGCTTTGGCAGGTACAGAATTAGATTCTGTAATGATTTTTGTAAATTGACGAGAAGAATTTTTCTTAATATAGGTTGCTAATTTACCTGTTAAGTCACATTCGTTTTTAACAGATTCTCTTACATGAATACCTTTTTTAAAAACAATTGGTTTTATAACCAGTGTTCCTGAGCTGGAAACTGATTGAGCTTGATTTTGAATTTTGGCAGATTTGCTGGATGTTGATTTACAACCACTTAAAGCAAATAAAAAAATAAATAGAAATATAAAATTAATCTTCATAGAACCCTCTTTTTGGAATAGTATCATTTAAATCTTACATTGAAAGTGTAGCGTAAAATAGTAATTTTGAAAACTTTATACGCTACAAGCCTTCTTATTTTCAATAGTTTAAAAGTAAAACAAGTGTTATCCTACTCTCCCTCTATTGTGCATGAGAAAATACTTATACTTAATAAGGTTATCTTAAAGAAACATGGTAAACAAGATTAATATTCAACAATTAAATGCCGACTTTGGCATTAGCAATCAGCTTGTATTTACAAAAGGAAAAGGTGGATTGCCTTTTATAGAAGTCACTAATAAAAAAGCCAGTGCATTAATTTCTATATATGCAGGGCAAGTCTTATCGTTTAAGCCTGTTAATGAGGCAGAAGATTTTATGTTTATCAGTGACAACGCTTATTTTCAAGAAGGTAGGGCGATAAAAGGTGGAATTCCCATCTGCTGGCCTTGGTTCGGCTCAGCTTTAGATACTAAAAATAATAAACTGCCAGATCACGGTTTTGTAAGAAACAATTATTGGTCGGTCTCAGCCGTTGATATTTTAGATAATGGTGATACTAAGATAAAACTTGAATTTGTTGATTCAGCTAAAACCAGAAAACTTTGGCGATATGAGTTTTATCTTGCTCTGGAAATTATTGTTGGGGATTCATTAACTTTAGAATTACTTACTCAAAATACTGGAGATAAATCTTTTTTTATTACAGAAGCATTACATACTTATTTCAATGTAGGCGATGCAACTCAGGTACAAGTTTTAGGCTTGGAAAAGACCGAATACCTGGATAAAACAGAAGACTTTATTAAAGTCTGCCAGATAGGGGCACTGACTATTTCTGAAGAAACAGACCATATTCATCTGGGTGTCAAGCAGGATTTGACAATAAATGACCCAGCATTTAATCGGAATATAAAAATCACTTCATCAGGAAATAAAAATGTCGTGGTCTGGAATCCCTGGGTTAAAGGGTCGGCAGAAATAACAGATTTAGAAAGTGATGACTATAGGCACTTTATTTGTGTTGAAATTGCCAACGTAGCCTCTGATATAGTAGAGATCTTACCTGATAGTGAATACAGGATAGTTACAAATTATAGCCTTGCCTAGTAGTGCGCCAATGTTGTAATGGCGAGTAAAAAACATTGGCTCTTAAGCCCTCTCCTGCTGGATGCCTACACGGATGTAGGTGAGTAGAGCAATGCAGGAGCAATTGCCGAGAGGGAGGGGTGAGAAGAAACCAAACAAGTCTCTTCTTCAAAATTCTTTTAAATTTGACATTCTTTCTATCCATCAAACCAGTGTTGTCAGAGCACTAGTACTCCTACAATTTTAGTTTGATTAATAGAAAGTTCTTTATGATGAGCATAATAACTGAATTAAAGTATATTGTAGCCCGTATGAAGCTTGCGTAATAGTGTGCCTAGCATGGACTAAAACTAATTACCTGAAAGGAGGTAATCGGAAAGAGTAACGATAACCGTAGCGAAACGCAAGGGG
>JAGLUC010000032.1 GCA_023134955.1 Methylococcales bacterium
GCTCCTGCATTACTCTACTACACACCATCCTTGGTGTTATGCATTGCTCTAATACACGCCATCCTTGGCGTAATGCGTTGTGGCAACAGTTACGTAGCTAGCTATGCGGCTGTTACCACGCCTTGAATGCAAACAAAAACCCTGCGCCAGTTGTCAAACTTATTCTGTGTGCATTCCAAAGTTAAAAAAATATTTTCACTTTGCTTACAAAATTAGTCTAAATTTAGATATTATGAAGACTTAACTCAATGATGAGGATATAACCATGACAACAATTACTGATCCAACCATTGGCAACTGGTATAAAGATGTTGAAAATGACTTAACTTTTAAAGTGGTTGCTATTGATGAAAGTGACGACTCTATTGAAGTTCAATATATCAATGGTGATATTAGCGAATACGACAAGGATACTTGGTATAACTCGACCTTTGATTATGTTGAGGCACCAGAGGACTGGAGTGCTGCATATGGCGATGTTGAGGCTGATGACCTTGGCTATTCTGATCCTGATGTACATACTAAGCCTGATCAAGAAAATATGAACATTTCTGATATTTTAGATAAATAGGACTAACTGCATGAAGATGAGTTCTCAGCAATTCCTGGACTGGAAGTGTAAACGAATTACTCTGCTGGCAATGTCTGGTGCGGGTAAAACCACACTGGCGAACAAACTCCCTAAAGAAAACTGGTTTCATTATTCCGTTGATTATCGCATAGGCACCAAATATTTAGGTGAGCCTATCCTGGATAATATTAAACGACAAGCCATGGATGTGCCTTTCCTTAGAAAACTATTGCTATCTGACTCTATCTATATTCACAATAATATTACAGTTGATAATTTAGCCCCAGTTTCCAGCTTTCTGGGGAAACTGGGTAATACTCAACAAGACGGTCTTCCTTTAAAAGAATTTAAACGTCGACAAGCTTTGCATCATCAAGCAGAAATTGCTGCATTAAATGATGTGCCTGATTTTATTAGCAAAGCAGAAGATATTTACGGCTATAAACATTTTTTAAATGATGCGGGTGGCAGCGTTTGTGAGCTTGATAATATTGAAGTATTGGAAACACTGGCAAAACACACTGTTATTATTTATATCAAAATTCCTGACTCATTAGAACAAACCATCATTAAAAGAGCTAAAACTGACCCAAAACCACTCTATTATAGAGAACAGTTTCTGGATCAGAAATTAGCCGAATTTATGTCTATAAATAACTATACTGATACCGAACTAATCCCTCCTGATGAATTTGTATCCTGGGTGTTTCCTGAACTATATAAATCACGCTTACCTCGTTATCAAGCAATCGCCGATCAATATGGCTATACTGTGAATGCTAACGATATTGCCAAGGTCTCAAATGAGCATGAGTTTATCCAGCTAATCGCTAATACTATTGCGCTGACAGAGAAGGACTCATTATGCCATTAGTTGCACACACACCTTTACCTACCTTTCAACGCCTTGCCGAGGAAGGTGAAGATATACTCAACCCAGACCGAGCCAGTCATCAACATATTCGTGAATTACACATCGGTTTGCTCAACATCATGCCTGATGCGGCACTTGAGGCTACAGAGCGCCAATTCTTTCGCTTAGTCGGCGCATGTAATCAAATAGCGCAGTTTCATGTACATCCTTTTACCATTAATGGTTTAGAACGGGGGACAACAGCTAAAGAACATATTAAAGCTTTTTATGAATCCTTTGATACCATAAAACGAGATGGCTTAGATGCCTTAATTATTAGTGGAGCAAACGTCACACATAGTCATTTATCTGATGAGGATTTTTGGCAACCGTTGACAGAAGTATTTGACTGGGCCAAGCAAAATGTCACATCAATTATGTGCTCATGCCTTGCAACTCATGCCATGATTGAATATTGCTACGGCATTGAACGTACTCCACAAGCAAGTAAACGATGGGGAGTTTTTTCACACAAAGTTCTTGATCGCAATCATCCCTTGGTTGCTGAAATCAATACTCGTTTTGATGTCCCTCATTCTCGGTTTAATGAAATTTTTCAAAAAGATATGGAACAAAAAGGCTTAACTGTTCTAGTGGCAAGTCAACAAGCAGGCGTTCATCTTGCTGTCAGTGCCGATGGCTTTCGTGTGGTGTTTTTTCAAGGTCACCCAGAATATGATGATATTAGTTTATTAAAGGAATATAAACGCGAAGTCATGCGCTTTTATCATAATGAAAGAAACGATTACCCACCTTATCCAGAGAATTATTTTGATGATGAAGCAAAACAGGTTTTATCTGACTATAAAAAACATGTAGAGCAAGCTAAAACTTGCAAACAGCCACTCAATGCATTTCCAGAACACGCTATTTTAGACCATCTGGATAATACCTGGAAAGATACTGCCAAGGCCATTTTTAACAACTGGTTAGGAAAAGTTTATCAGATTACCAACCAAGATAGACGACTACCGTTCATGAAAGGCATTAACCCTAATAATCCATTAGGTTTAATAGCTTTGGGGCGAAGGCTTTAGCCTTCATATGGCGTAACTACTCACCCCATTAAAAGGGAAGATGCAGGTGTTGATTTATCAGGCTTGTGCAACAAGGATGTTGCACCAGAGTTTACATGGACGTATTCACGCGTCCTGATAAAGTAATGATCTGCATCTTTCAAGTTAAGGACAGGACGAGTAGATACCATATGGCAAAGGTAATGAGCAGGCTAAAGACCTGCGCCCCAATGCTTAATCGCATTAGTATAGACCCACAATTTTCCTATTATCTTTATGCACAAAAAATTTTTACAACAAGCCATTATCCTTGCTAGCGAAAATGCAAGTACTCTAAAGGGTGGGCCTTATGCTGCCATTATTGTAAAAAATGGCGAGCTTATTGCTGCCAGTAGCAATTGTGTCACCCTCCATACTGACCCAACTGCTCATGCAGAAATTATGGCTATTCGTCTAGCCTGCAAAAAACTAAATGATTTTCAATTAAGCAACTGTATTCTTTATTGCAGTTGCGAGCCATGCCCTATGTGCTTAGGTGCAATTTATTGGGCAAGATTAGAGAGAGTATATTTTGCCTGTAATCGCCTGGATGCGGCTGACTCAGGATTTGATGACAGTTTTATTTATGATGAAATTTCTTTGCCACCAGAAAAGCGTCAAATTCCGATGATACAACTAAAATTAAAAGATGCTGTGAAACCCTTTATTACGTGGGATGCGTTGAAAAACAAAACATTGTATTAAATCGAAGTATGGAAAAGGAAACCCTTAATGGCATTGCCCCTTCCTACTCCGCTATTTGCTACTGTATATTGCTATTCTTTTCCAGCGGCTGGTTCTACACTCTCACCTGCTTTTTTTACTTTTATTAACCAACCATCTTTACCTACACAGTCATCATTTTTAACTCTGGCTTGGATATTTATCCGTGCATATTTACCATTTAATGTTGCTGGTAATTTAATTGTTACTCGATAATAAGGTTGTTTATTAACCACATTAAGTTTAAGTTTTTGACCTTTTACCTCCGCACGAATTGATATAGGCTCAGCAAATCCTGACACCCAAAAACCAACCGTTGCTTCTGCTTCAACTTCTGGGACAGGCCCACCCTTCACTTGTTCTGCTGGTGAAAAGCTTCTAAACCTGGGCTTTTTACACTTTTGCTCTGAACTGCCAGTACCATAAGCTACTGCCGAACCTGTAAAAAGAATGGTCACAAAAACCAGAATAATTTTTAAGCTTTTTATTATTTTCATTATCAGCACCTCGTCTTTAAAAAAATATTATAAATTCTTAAGCAGACTTTAATCACTTTTAAAATACAATTCAACAAACATATAACTTATTTCGATAAAAACTTATACTTAAGCTGTTCATCATCTATTTTAGATACTGTTTCAAGTGCTAATATATGATCATTTTCCAATGTGTTATGTAAATCTTGTCGATCACCCTGATAAAAAATCCTATAAATATTGTATTCAGCCTCTGTTCTAAGCTTAGTTGCAATCATAATCATGGGTAATGAGTCCAGGTATTCCGTTACTCGCTCTAACTCATTCATATTTTTAACATTCGATATTTTCAAAATAAGCGGAGCAAGTTCTATTAAATTTGGTTTTATTGCGTAATACCTTGCCAAATGATCATAAATCCCTTGAAAACCATTTAAAATAACCTCTTGACTACTTCCACATTGCCCTTGCCACTGTCTAATTTTAGAATCAAAATAAAGTGTCCACTCTGCTTTCCAGCAACTTCCCTTGTTAACTATTTTTGCTGCCACAATCGAAACAACATCATAAGACCAGGAAACTGACAATAAACGTTCAGAATAAGCACTTAAAACATCACTGACAGAAAGTAGTTGTTTCTCTTTTAAATCTTGTATTGGATATAATATCGGTAAACCCTTTTCTCTAGTCGCCTTAGTTAAAGCATAATCAATTTCAGGCATTAACTCAGCATCAAACATCTTTTGCTTGCCTTCGTCTTCCACCACCAACCAAAGCAATGTCGATGGTCTTATTTCATTCCACAGCCCTACTTGCGCTGTAAGCAAAACTTTTACTAATGCTTGTTCATCAAATAAAACCCTCATTAAGCGAGTTTCATCATTATGTTCAATATTGTTACTAACTAAAGAATACTGATATTCAAGTGTATATTGACTGGCATTATCAAGTAATTTTCTAACGCCAGGGTCTTGAAAAACCTTATCCCCTGCTAAAACTCTGGTTAATACAGTTTTCAAAGCTTTCTTGATTGCCACAACTCTATTTTGCTGTTGCTCACTTTTTACTACAACTTCTGTTTCATATAGACGCTCAAGCTCAACAGACCCAACGGCTTGACAAACAAACAACAAACAAATCAATAATCTTCTCATTTCCAGACTCATATCCTTCACACAAATACCTAGATGTCTTGTACAATATCGGTTGATTTTTCATTAACTTTAATTAAGAGAACATACATTGAGCGAACAAAATCAAAAAAGTCTTAATTACAAAAGTGCAGGCGTTGATATTGCAGCTGGCAATGACTTGGTTGAACGTATTAAACCTATTGCTGCTAAAACTCGCAGACCTGGTGTAATGGCTGGGTTAGGTGGTTTTGGCTCGCTATTTGAGTTACCTTTAGAGCGCTACAAAAACCCCATTCTGGTTTCAGGAACTGATGGTGTCGGCACCAAATTAAAACTAGCATTAGAGCTTGGCATCCATGATACCGTTGGCATAGATTTAGTCGCTATGTGTGTTAACGATATTATTGTTTTAGGTGCAGAACCGTTATTTTTTCTTGATTATTATGCGACTGGAAAGCTTGATGTTGATATAGCTGCTTCCGTTGTTGCAGGCATAGGCAAAGGCTGTGAACTGGCAGGAGCTGCCCTGGTGGGTGGTGAAACCGCTGAAATGCCTGGCATGTATACAGATGGTGATTATGACCTTGCTGGTTTTTGTGTCGGTATTGTAGAAAAAAATAATATATTAGACGGCAAAAAAGTTAAAGTGGGTGACAAATTAATAGCTATTGCATCGTCTGGTCCACATTCTAATGGTTATTCTTTAATTAGAAAAATTATTGAACAAAGTAACGTGTCTTTAGACCAATCTCTAAATGGCAAGCCTTTAGGGAGAGCATTACTTGAACCCACAAAAATATATGTTAAATCATTATTAGAATTATTAAAAACTGTCCCCGTACACGCCTTAGCGCACATTACAGGTGGTGGTTTAACAGAAAATTTACCCAGAGTGTTACCTGAAGGGCTTAATGCATCTATTAATTTAAAGGCCTGGGAATTTCCTGATACCTTTAAATGGTTGCAGGAGCAAGGCAATGTCTCTCAGGCAGACATGTTAACTACATTTAACTGTGGCATAGGCATGATTGTTTGTGTTGATGCTGAGAATGAAACAGAGACAATTGAAATTTTATCTCAGCAGGGCGAAACGGTATTTTCAATTGGTGAAATTGTTAGCTCCGCAGGCAAACCAGAAGTGGAATATATCAGATAATAAGCTGTGGAGCTCGCCGTTATGCCCTTGTTAATTATGTTAAAAATACCGTATTTCTATAGGGCGAAAGAGAAAAAGCGGTGCGAATTACTGCCAAGTGTAGCGTGAAAAATATACCTCTGATAATCAAGGGCATTTGGAATATAGTAGCTCAGTACCGAGTTCTGGTGACACGATACTTAATTACCCCCCCCCCTTTAAGCCTTAAAGAATCCCCCAGTCTGAATAAAATATAAAGCCTGGTAAATGACATGAGTCCGTTGCATGATAAAAGTATGGGTGTAAGGAAGCAGTAAAAAGTCTTTCATTCCACTGATCTTAGTGCGTTCAACAGCAACTTTACCGTCGTTTTTCCTTGGGATCAGTAATGACAATAAAGGATTTATAGTTCTGTAACCAGCAATAATACCTGTTTCAAAATTAAGATCTCCTAATTGTATGGGAATACTATTTTTACCTGTTCCCATCTGTAGACCTGCAGGCCCATTTACTAGAGAAAAAAAGTATAAATGGCCTAATTTATCCACAATTTCACTGCCTTGATTAGGCGGTGCCAGCATGACAGTTTTACCCAGATTTTGAATGTTATATTTTGACAGATAATAACGCAGTAAAATCCCTCCCATAGAATGGGTTAGAAAATGAATGCGTTTATAGCCTTTAGTTTCACACTCTTTAATAGCAGGTTGCAGGTATTGGCTGACTAATGAACTGATTTTTTCTTTTCGTGAAGGGTAATTTAGATTAATGATGTCATAACCATAAGCAGTTAATAATTTGGCTGCTTTATTCATACTGTAGCTGGTTCTGGCTAAACCATGAATTAAAATAATACATTCAGTATGTTTTTTAATGTGACCAAGTTTGTTGTGTAAATTTTCCATATCATATTAATATACTCTTTGCGCCCAAGAATACCTCATTTTTAAAATGGCAGAAGCTTATGGATAATCAGGAAAATAATCATTGTAGAGAGATTGCCAAATGATTTTGATGATGGCTTTATACCTGCTCATTTAGATCATCTATTCGGGCTTTCGTCCTCGGCTCATCCAGCTATATATTCGCTTCACCACCAGACCTTCATCATGTTGATATAAATGCCCTTCACCTGCCACTTGAAACTGTCTATAAGCTTTTTTTTCCTTTGCTGCAAGTCGTCTTTTTCTTGCGCTATCAGTTACTTCTGGCAGATCATTTTCGGCAAAAATATCTAAAAACGGCTGTTTAATCAGTTTAATAAAATCCAGTACCTGTGCTTGTTTTCGCTCTGAATCAGGCACAGCTAAACTAATACTGACAATCGCTTTTACATCTGCTTTTTCCAAATCCTTAACAACACCCTGTTCATTTAAGAAATAGCTTGCCATCATGCCACCTAAGCCATAACCAATTAATACAATATTCTCTACTTTTCCTTTTTTTAAATGATCAATAGCCGCCAGAATACGTGCATTTGCATCATCAAACAAAGGGTAATATTCCAGTTGTTTTGCACTAACACCCAGAACAGGCAGCTGTATAGAAAGTGTCGCCCAATTATGTTCGGGTAAAAATAGCCTTAATGGGTTGATTATCTCTTTCTGGTCTGGATGACCATCCATCGGGTGTAAAATAATTGCAGTCCCTAAGCTGCTGACTTTTTCAGTTTCTGTGTACAAGGTTAAAAACTTTCGTCCTTTAGCCTGTAACCAAATAATTTCTCCGCCACTATAAGAGGTTTCAATTTCTTCGGCATATTCCTGTTCACGCACCTCACTTGAGGCCCAGCTTATGCTTAGATAAATACTCGCAACCAAGACTAGGAAAAATCTAAAGAACATGCATCTAAGCATCATTTATGCTCTGTACTATAAAAATCACTGTCTCGATAAATTTCATGAATATGTCTTAAAATGACCATGATGACCGATGCAACAGGTAAAGCTAACAATATACCTAAGAAACCAAATAGCTGACCACCAGCTAATACAGCAAACATAACTGCCACTGGATGCAAACCAACCTTATCACCCACTAGCCAAGGTGTTAACAACATCCCTTCAATAGCCTGACCAATAATAAAAACCAAGGCAACAGGAACTAAATAAGTTACATCCTGAAATTGAAATAATGCGGCAATACAGGCCACTATAATGCCTACAATAGAACCCAAATAGGGAACAAAACTAATCAAACCTGCCATCATGCCGATTAACAAGGCTAAATTTAAATCAATCATCCATAATCCAAAACTATAAATAACTCCTAATGCCAACATCACATAAAACTGTCCACGCATAAATGCCCCTAAAACTGTATTAGTCTCAACAGCCAGTTTTACAGCAATAGGTGTTGCTCTACGAGGTAATAAATCATGAATTTTTTTAACCAATACATCCCAGTCACGTAATAAATAAAAAGTAATCACCGGAATTAACAACACATTCATTAGCCACTCCGCTAACACTGCACCAGAGTGAGAAACTGAACCTATAAATGTGATTGCACTCTGCCCTGCTTTTTGCCAATGACTCTTTATCACGGCAATGATTTTATCACTCTCTATCAAACCAATTTCAAAACCAAGCGTCTGCTCCAGCCATGGAATAACAGCCTCATTAAACCATAAAATATAATCTGGAAATTTACTTAAAAAATGATTAATTTGAGATTCAATAACAGGGACAATAACCATTGCTAGCATAAAAACGATTAATACCATCATGCTGAAAACCACAACGACAGCATTGCTACGCCCTAACTGCCAGTTCTTGACTTTAATAATTTCCAGTTTATCTGCTAAAGGGTCGCCCAAATAAGCCAGCATGGCTGCAAAGGCAAAAGGCATTAATATGGGGGCTAAGATATAAATTAGCCAGCCAGTCACTAACAAGAAAACAAGAATGAACCACTTTTGTGAATCTGTCATATTAAACCTTTGCTTAGATATATACTCTTCACGCTCAAAAACACCCCATACTAGCACGCATCTTATCGCGATGGACGTTGTTTAATGCCATGAAATAGATTGCTATTCCTGCTGCTTTACGCCCGGCTAATTATTAATCGTCCCAAAAGTTCTGGCAGGGTATTTCGACACTCTTTTATTAACACATATTGTAGCCCGTATGAAACAAAGTGTAATACGGGGTTTCGAGTCATCGGTTTCCCCCTATTACGTAAACTTCATACGGGCTACTTTTTCATTACTGCGAATATTTTTGGAACGATTAATACAATAATCTATATACTAAAAGGGGGTTCTTAATCGTAAAGAGTATAGTTATTGAAATAAATCTAACTTATTGTCGAATGTCACTCTAAGTGTAGTGATTTAGACCGTCTAAGCAAATTATTAATGCTGATGAGTACTCTGTTTTCTGCTTAAAAACCCTGGGAATACTTCCTTGGCATATCTTGAATGACATTGGACACAACTATCAGTCATTTTATAAAAGTAAAAATTGACAACATCTGTATCTTTAAGCTCGGCAGCCTGTGCTAACTTCCCAGCATACTGATGAAATAATTGATCAAGTTTAATAAATTGTGCAGGTAAGTGATGGTGTAATCTATTTTTTTGCTCAGCCGTTAACTGTTGCTTCATTATATAGCTTGCTTGAATATGTTTGGCTATCTCAGTAGTTTTGTGCCAATTTCCTGTTGCTATTGCACTCAATAACTGTTGCATGCCTTTTTCAACGGCCAGCATTTCCTTTTTTAATAACAGTTTAATATCCATTGGGATATTAAAATTCTGTTTTGTTTGCTGATGATCTTTCTTTTCTTCTGCAAAGCTACAAGCAGATATGGAAAAAATCAGCAGCAAAACAATAGATAAATATCTAAAAAACATTAACCCCTCATTGCAAAAAAAGCGGCGGCTACCGCTGCACTGACTAATCCTAACGCAACGGCTACAATCCAAATCCATTTTTTACTCTGAGTAGAAACAACCTCCACACCTTCTATATAGGCATTAACTGCTTTTGATTTACCATCATCAGCTTGTTCAATTTGATAAAAAATAGTTTCTCCACGATAAGGTCTTCTTGCCGATCTTTTTAATGCAGAAATATGAATAAAAATGTCATCACTGCCATCATCAGGTTTGATGAAGCCAAATCCTCGATCATCTTTCCAGGTTTTTAAAACCCCTTTATTTTCTTGCTTCGCCATTCTTCTTATCCTCTCATAAATATGTCT
>JAGLUC010000320.1 GCA_023134955.1 Methylococcales bacterium
AATGGATATTAGATGCAGATGATCCCGTTATTCGGGATATAAGCGTTACACATGATTTTCTATACTCTAATGATTGCTTACTTGATATTAGCCGCGAAGAAGCTGATGAGGTGTTGTATCGAGGGATGAGAGAGTTAGGTGCTAATTGGTTTGTGGCACAAGCTGCTTTTTGGTCTGTTAGGGTTGCAGGTGGTAGTCATTGGCGTAATGATTGATGGGTGAAGTAATAACAAAGCCTATTAAAAAATAGGCTTTATTTACGTCTGAAATTTAGTAACAGTTAAATAAAGTTGAATACAAAGAGCTGTATCAACTTATTTTGTGGTTATGTTTTACCAGTATCTATTGATATTGCACCTCAATATCGTGGATGTTATACTAACTAAGAATTTAAAAATCGGAATTTATTATGCCTATCACTAATCCTAATACGTTGAAGCAAGCCCTAGCTAATATTAGATTAGAATCATTGTCTTTATCTGATGATATAAAATATTTACTGGAAAAAGCATTGACTGATCCAACTATAACAACAACTCAAATTTTAGATGTTTTGCGTGCAAAATGATTTATTTGAAGATAGTGTAGAGCCTGAATTTTACGAAAATACTACTGTATTTATTAACTTAAAAAACGAAACAAACTCCCAAAAATTAAAAGAGTTAGAAGCTGGCTTTACTACTGTCCATGAATACTTATTGATAGAAGACTCCTCATTACTTCCCCGCGAATTTAATCTTAAAAAACTTAAATCTATACACCGTCACCTTTTCAACGAACTATATTCATGGGCTGGTAAAACTAGATCTTACGATATGAGCAAAAATGGGGATGAGTTTACACCTGCATTGGACTTACCTAAATACGAGATTGAAGTATTTTCAAGAGCAGAAGACGTGTTAGCACTAATTAACCCTGAAAAAAAGTTACTCGCTGAAAAACTTGCTAAATGTCTAGGTGTCTTGAATATGTATCACCCTTTCCCTGAAGGAAATGGCAGAACACAAAGGATATTTATTTCATTATTAGCTAGAGAGTACGAATACTTGTTAAATTGGGACGCTGTTCAACCTTGGGAAAATATGGAAACCTCCAAGAGGGTACATGAAGGTAATTATGAGCCAATTACAAACCTAATTCTTCGTATTTTGTATCAAGAAGAAACATAACAAAAAAATCCACTTGACCATTTAAAGCGTCATTTTTTTTGCAAAAAGATGCAAAAAAACCGCCCCTTTAAACGGCATCTGATTTTGGCGTTATTGTCTCTCTTTCAGCCGAGACTTAACGCTGTACTTCTTTAAATCTGAAAGAGCGAAAGAAGTCATGATTTATGCCAAGTTTATTCTTGGAAATCAAAATTGCTAAAAAGTGCTATCTCTTTTTTTTATTATTGGATAAAGACCAGCAAATACTAAACCACCACCAACAAACATGCCTGCAATGCCGATAACAAGGTAAATAACATCTTGTCCCATTTTTAACTCCTATATTAATATTATATATGTCAGATATTATAGAATGTGTAAGTAAAGCAAATGAATACCTCCCTATTTTTAGTGCATTAGGAGGGGCTTGTGTCGCTGGTGCAATTTTATACATAAATAATCTTGCCACCATAAAATCGTCAGAAAGAAAACATCATAGAGAGATAATGATAAACACATCGTTTAATCATTGGAAAGAAAAAACAAACATGGCGATTTCAGTAGGCGGTCATGTCGAATGCGATCCTTTAGAGTCGTATATTGTCAGCCTGCTGGTTTTTTCAGAATCATTATCAGATAAAAAAATAACAAAAGAAAACATTATTGAAATATTAAAGTATACAAATGAAATAGATGACTTAGTTAGTAACTACCAAAGCAATAAACATAAAAAAGAAAAACAACAAAAGTAATAACAAGGCATGTATGGTTATCTATGAACTTTATCAACTTGAGTTTTAAAAAACTGACACGCTACCATAATGCGACTATAAATTAAGTTTTCATAACAAAAAGATTCACTAGATAAAGACTAGTGATCTTTGCGTTATCTTCTCGCTTTTTTAATTAGAAAGCGTTTTTACTTCTTTAGAGAGAAAGAGCAAAAGCAGTTTGATTTATGCCAAGCTGACCATTGGATAAGATAGCTTGGGTTTATGCCTTGTCATTTAACATGTTGTGTTTTTTTGCAATTTCTATAATAGCGTTTAAATGTTTATCGGGAGTGCTATTCTTTCTCTCATTAAGTAATGATAAACTAACTGTAAAAAGTGCAATTAAGTTATCTTCATTATTAATTTGAGAGACAAAGCACGTTGCTTTTGTTACAAAGTCTATGTCTATATTTTCATCCATTTGGAGCCTATAATATGATTGCTGAAATTACATCTCTTGTGGCAACGTCTAAGATAATTGTTGAATTGCTAAAAGAGGTTAAAAATTTAATACCAGAGGGTTCTGATAAAGAAGACATTTCTAGGAGGATAACTCAAGCCGAGAAAGATATTAACTTGGCTGAATCATCTGCTGCTAAAGATCTAGGGTATTCTCTGTGCAAATGCACTTTTCCCCCTCAAATAATGCTTTTTGACAAAGATAGAAAGCAGAATTTATGTAGTGCATGTGGCAACTTTCACGACATATCCATATCAAGTCGCATGTGGTGAAACGATGACTGAAAACAAATACGA
>JAGLUC010000321.1 GCA_023134955.1 Methylococcales bacterium
AATGATCTGCATCTTTCAAGTTCAGGACGGAGCGAGTAGATAAGAATTAAAAAAGTTAAATTTACAGGGTGATTAATATTGCAATATTGTACGTAAAACACACCCTGCAATGGCTGTTTTCTGATGATTACTTTTTTAAAAAATAAAATTAGTAAGGTGTGTTGTCTATAAACTTTGTATAATAAAAATTTTCTGTCTATTACAACCCTTGATTAGGGGATAATAAAAATAATGAGTGTAATATGCGTGAGATAAAATCAGGATTGGTAGATGCTAAAGAGCGTAGCATTGTCGTTCTGCAAAATATTCCATATCATCATAGTCTGGTAAAAGCCAATAGGTTTTTATTATTACTGGCATCTTTTTTAATGGTGTTTGTTTTTATATTGGGGTTTTTGTTGCTACCAGAGGATGATATGCTGAACACTCTTAAAGTTGAGCAGAAAGTTAACCTGCCAACTTATACTAGCCAGAATCCTGTGTTATCAGCTGAAATTAATGCATTAAAAGCTCAGCTTGTCGGGTTGGTGAGTGGTTCAATTGAAAGCAAGTTAAGGATATTGGAAGAAAATATCCGAGTGGGGAGCGTTACTGCTTCATTAGGAACAATTCAAGACTTGCGGAATGATGTAAGTGTTCTAAGAGGTTATTCTGCGCCACAAACTAAATCTGTTAATAGCCCTGCAAATGAAGAGCTACTAAAAGAAGTGTCTCATTTAAGAAAGTTGATTTACCTTATTTTAACCTCATGTGGATTAATGATTGCTGCTATTGGTGGTTTTTGGGTGAAAAGACATTATCAATTAGATCATAAGAGTGCCGTATACAAGGTTGGGCCTGGTGGTGATCAATAAAAGCTTATTATCACTGGTTAATCAGTAGTTTGGTTTTTGGTTTGATTAATCTAGTAATTTTTACTTCCGACAAATAACAATCAGGCTGTGGTTTGAAAAGTTATAGGCATAAAAAAGCCGCTTCATTTGAAGCGGCTTTTTTTGTATAAATACTTTAAGCTTATTTGCTTAAGTATTTGTATACAGCATTGATAGCTTGTTCTTCAGAGAATCCAGCTTTCTTTACAGGACCAATACCCATGATTGTGTCCATAGCTTTTGGCATTCCGTTTTTGCCATTTTTCAAAGTGCTGGCAAAGCTGGCCTTGTCAAGTTTACCTGCTTTAATTAACTCAGACAATTGTGGGTTAGAAGCAATATCATGACAAGCACCACAGCCGCGACCAAAAGCACGGTCATAAATTTTCTTACCAACTTTTAAGTCTTGGTCAGCAATAGCTTGACCACTTAAAGCGATTAGAGCAATACCAGCAAGTACACCTAATGTTTTTTTCATTTTTATCTCTCTCTTTGTAATTAAAAAATAACTGATATTACCTTACGATAATGCAGTCAATTTAAAAAATAAACCGCTTAAGAATATTCGATTTTAAAGAAAAATTCAATCTATTCTTTTATTTATGCGAACTACAAGGACAATTATCCTGATTTAGGCTGAATATTAGCTGAATCATTACTTGTTGCGCCATTTTTGCAGGAAACCATTGCTAGCAATACTATAGAATTTCTTATTATTAGCAACAAACCTTAAAGATAAAATTGTTGCAGCAGTAGGATACCAATCATCTTCCTTTTTAGGTCGCCAAAACTTAATTAGCTTGCCTGATTTTACTTTCCATAATTCAATGCGTTGGCTTGTGTGCCCAGCAAGCAAGAATTTATTGTTATTAGAAAATTCGGCAGAAGACAAGGTAATCAGTTTGGAGCCAATTTCTTTGTGCAGTTTACCATTTGATATTTTCCATATCCTCGTCTGGCTCAATGCTGCATTGGTTAATGCGTACTTATCATCATGACTTAAAGCAACCGTAGATAGTTTATTTCGGTGCTGCCATGAGTGTTTAAGCTTGCCTGTTGATAAATCCCAAAGTTTGGCTGTTTGGTCATCTGAGCCTGTTAAGGCGTAATTTCCAGTATTGGATAAAGCTGTAGTTAAAACCTGGTCAACATGAGAAAAAGCATAAAGGGTTTTTCCGTAGGCCAGTGCCAAGTAGATAGCCTTGTCTTCCAAGCCAATTAAAGCAAATTGTCCATCAGGGGAGATATTAATGCTATTAATGCCAGGTAACCGCCAGACAGATAATAAAGTACCATCAGAAACTTTCCACCAGGCGATAGAGTTTTTTTCTGCTGTAATAGCAAATTCTTCGCTGACTGAAATATCTGTGCCGATAATGCCATTATTTTCATCGGTGTGTTTCCATTTATGAATAAGAGAGGGTATCCCTTTAATTTTCCATAATTCAGCATAGCCTTCCATAGTACCTAACAAAGCAAAATTTTCTGACAAGGAGGCTGAAAAAAGTCCATTTGCCGCTAATAATTTTGTTTTTTCAGGCTTGGCTGTCTGGTCACATGCCAGTAAAGAGCATATGACAGCAACATATAATAGGTATTTAAGTTTAAGCATGTATTTAAAGATAGACTATTAAACGGTATCTACACCTTAAACCAGTTTAATTTGTCATGTAAGGTAACAACTGTACCAACAATAATAAGGGTAGGTGCTTTAATACCTTCGTTAACAATACTTTTAGGTAGGGATTTAAGTGTACCGGTAATAACGCGTTGATTAGCTGTTGTACCTTGTTGAATAATGGCAATGGGGTAGTCTTCTGAGCAGCCATTTTCAATCAATGATTGACATATTTTTTCTATTCCAGAAAGTCCCATATAAAAGACGATGGTCTGATTTGGAGCGGATAATTGTTTCCAATCCAGGTCTATAGAGCCGTCTTTAAGGTGACCTGTGACAAATGTGCAGGACTGAGCATGATCTCGGTGAGTTAAAGGAATACCCGCATAGGTTGCACAGCCTGAGGCGGCAGTAATTCCAGGGACAACCTGAAAACTAATATTTTCCTCTTGCAGTGTTTCAATTTCTTCACCACCTCGACCAAAGATAAAAGGATCACCACCTTTTAATCGAACAACGCGCTTGCCTTGTTTGGCTAATTTTATTAATAATTCATTAATTGAATCTTGGGGGAGACTATGGTTTTTCCGTTGTTTTCCGACATAAATTTTTTCTGAATCTCTCCTTGTTAAATCAAGTATTTCAGCTGAAACCAGGTGGTCATAAACAACAACATCAGCCTGTTGCATTAATCTAAGTGCACGAAAGGTAAGCAGGTCAGGGTCGCCAGGGCCAGCACCTACAAGATAGACTTCTCCAACAGGTACTGTTGATTGGGTAT
Organism: Methylococcales bacterium; assembly: GCA_023134955.1. Classification (GTDB taxonomy): domain Bacteria; phylum Pseudomonadota; class Gammaproteobacteria; order Methylococcales; family Methylomonadaceae; genus QPIN01. The sequence goes on from JAGLUC010000321.1 coordinate 3,272, forward strand.
TAGCAATAAGCTCAGCAAGTTGATTATCTGCCTGTTGTTTTTTTCCTGAAAAAACAAGTTCAGCAATGCCACCTTGTAATACGTTTTCCCAAAATATACGACGCTGAGAAGGTTCTTTAATCTTTCCTTTAACAGGGTTTCTATATTTTTCTGCCAGGTCTGCTAATTGACCAAATGCAGGAGAAATAATACTTTCTATCTTTGCTCTTAATAAACGCGCTAAAACGGGTGACGTGCCACCAGATGATATTGCGGCAATAACGGGTGAGCGATCAATAATAGCAGGAAAAATAAAACTGCAAAGATCAGGATTATCAACAACATTTACCGGTATATTAAGCGCAGTTGCGGTATCGGCGACTAGCTGATTAGTTGTAGAATTGTTAGTTGCTGATACAACTAATTTAAAATTAGTCATATCCGTTTTCTCAAAAGACTTATTTTTGATAGTGAGTTTATGGCTCACTTCCATATCGGCAATGGTCGGGCTAATATCATTTGCAATAACGGTAATAACGCCACCTGCTCTGGTTAATAATTCTATTTTACGAGCTGCAACTTTGCCTGCACCGATGACCAAACAATTTTGTTGCTTGAGTTTTAAAAAAAGAGGGAAATAGTCCATTGTTTATCTTTAAATTCTAGAATTCTTGGGCATGAAGAGTATATTATAAGCCACTATTAAGATGATTGAGAAAACTTAAATTTATGATTGAATTTGATTTAGAAGTTGATGCCAGTGGCTTGAACTGTCCTTTACCTTTATTACGCTTAAAAAAAGGCTTGATGGAAGTCAGTTCTGGAGAGGTTGTTAAAATTATTGCAACTGACCCAGCAGCTCATCTTGATATAGGTGTTTATACAGACCAGGTGGGGCATACAATTATTGAGTTTTTAAAAGATAATGGGGTGCAAACTTTTTTTATCAGGAAAAAATAATGTTCAAATAAGCAGATGAGAATAAAGAAAATTTTTAATTTATTTGGTTTTGCTTTATCTGCAAATAAAGTGCGTCGTAGTCAAAATGAGGTGGAAAAACTTCTTGCTCAACAAGCGTTAGCTAAAATACTGGCTGGGATTCAAGGCATTAGTCTGGAAAAAGCTGAGTTATTTTTAGATATTGATGACAGCATTGATCCAGCATTAGTTGAAGCTATTGAGCCGTTTCCGTTAACGCAAATGCTACCAGTACTTGAACAAGCTTTAGGGCAATCAGCTAAAAAGGTTTTTAAACGTATTGATGAAGCAGTTGCTGTCGCTTCTCTGGGACAGGTGCATTTTGCAGTCCTTAAAAATGGGCAAGAGGTCGCTGTTAAGATACGTTACCCTCATATTGCTGATGCCATTAATACTGAATTGAGCTTGCTGGAGTTATCATCAGATATAGAAGCTGTTAAGCCATGGGATGTTGAAGGGTATAAAACAGAATTAAAAAACAATATGCTTCGGGAACTGGATTATCTTTCAGAAGCAGATAGACAGCAATATTTTGCAGAAAAAGTGTCTGTTGAAGGATTGAGCACGCCGTTTATTTATAAACAACTCTGTAGTGAACGGGTTTTGGTTCAGACTAGAGCAAAGGGTGTGTTGATCAATCAAATAACTAACTGGTCTCAGCAGGATAGAGAGGCGGTTGGCTGTATTTTATTATCCACACTATTAACCGGTTTGTTTATTGCTGGTGAGGTACATGGAGACCCTGATGCCGATAATATCTTATTTGATCATGATGAGTCGGGAATGCCAGTTGTCAATTTGTTAGATTATGGCTGTACTATTCCTGTTTCTGAATCAAGACGATTGTTATTACTTCAATTAATTATTGCTAGTCGAAATCAGTCAGCCATTAATCCACTGGATTGCTTTGTTGCACTTGGTTTTGATGTTGATAAGCTTGCACATATTAGTGGCTCATTGCCAGTTTTATGCCAATTTTTGTTTGAACCTTTTTTAGTTGACCACTCTTTTCAAATAGGTGGCTGGAATTTAGAAACAAAAATAACAGAATTGTTAGGTGACAAGCGATGCTGGTTCCTGTCTGCCATCCCTAGTGATTTAGTATTGCTAACGCGAGCCTTTCGAGGTCTGATTCAACAATTAAAACAGCTACAGGTTAATGTCAATTGCTGGGATATATTACAACAATCAGCGGGTGACAGATTAATGGAGCAGGCGATAAAAATAACTTTGCCTGACAATATTACACAGAATGTAACGACAAATATTAGTTTTGCTGATCAAGCCGAAAAGCTTTGTGTGCTAGTGAGTAAGAATGGACGCATGACTGCTTCAATTACAATGTCGGCAGATGCTGTATTAGATTTGGAAAATATTATGCCAGAAAGTGTGACAGAATTATTAAGGAAAAATAAAGCGATTGATCTTAATCAAATAGAAGAAAATCTTAAAGCGAATGGCTTAGTACCTCAAACTATTTTTGACTTTGACAATGGAGAAAAAAATTATAAAGTTTGGTTGGAATAAAAAAGGCTATTACCAATGCTATTCAGTTAAAGTCTCTACGGCAATTAACTTAATGGCAGTACAGGGGCTTTTTCTTACCTAGTACTCCGGCAACATTGGTTTGATTAATAAATAATGAATTATTTTAAGGGGGTGGTTAACTTGCGCCTCCACCCACTACATGTTGTGATTCTGTAAACCAAATAAAGAGTGGTAAAAGTCTACATTTATGTGGCATACAGGGATTTGTTCTGTATATTTCCAACCTCCACATTTAGTATTAAGAGGTGCTAGTTGACTACTCCCTTTTATTTTAATCATGTAGCCCGTATGAAACGAAGTGGAATACGGGG
>JAGLUC010000322.1 GCA_023134955.1 Methylococcales bacterium
GGTTAAATCGCTTAATTCACCTAAAAATCCAATTACAGATCAACCTGCGGTTGATTTATAGTCATAAATATATACTTAGAATTCAATGGAATTTAAATTAAAAAATACTGAGGGTCATGCCCGTAGAGGGCAATTAACCTTTGACCGTGGCACTATTGAAACGCCTATTTTTATGCCAGTAGGTACTTATGGCACTGTGAAATCGCTGACACCAGAAGATCTTAAGGGTATTGGTGCGCAGATTATTTTAGGCAATACCTTTCATTTAATGTTACGTCCTGGAATGGAGGTGGTAAAAGCACATGGTGATTTACATGACTTTATGCACTGGGATAAGCCTATTTTAACGGATTCAGGTGGCTTTCAAGTTTTTAGTCTGGGTGCGATGCGCAAGATAACTGAGGAGGGTGTGACTTTTAAATCACCGGTTAATGGCAGTAAGATTTTTATGGGGCCGGAAGAATCTATGCAGGTTCAGCGTGATTTAGGCGCGGATATTGTGATGATCTTTGATGAGTGTACACCGTATCCTGCTACAGTAGAGCAAGCAGCTGATTCGATGCGGCTTTCTTTGCGTTGGGCGCAGCGTAGTAAACAAGCGCATGGGGATAATCCGGCGGCATTGTTTGGCATTGTGCAGGGTGGTATGTATGAGCATTTACGTCAGGAATCTATAAATGGTTTGCTCAATATAGGTTTTGATGGTTACGCCATTGGTGGTTTGTCGGTTGGAGAGCCTAAAGAGGAAATGATGGCTACATTGGATGTGATTCATCAAAAAATGCCAGTTGATAAACCGCGATATTTGATGGGTGTGGGTACGCCAGAGGATCTAGTTGAGGCAGTCAGGCGTGGAATAGACATGTTTGACTGTGTGATGCCGACTCGAAACGCCCGAAACGGTCATTTATTCACCAGCACGGGCGTGATTAAAATTAGAAATAGTCAGTATGAATTTGATACTAGACCATTAGATGAGTCTTGTGGCTGTTATACCTGTCAGAATTATTCACGTTCTTATTTGCGTCATTTAGATAAATGTAAAGAAATGTTAGGGTCGCGATTAAATACCATTCACAATCTGTATTATTATCTGCAACTTATGCAAGGTATCAGAGATGCCATTGAAAACAATGAATTTGATGATTTTATTGAGCAATTTTATCAGTTACGAAGTAAATCTGTACCGATTGTGGCATAATAGAATGTTTTTATCTAAACCATTTTTTGTATGGCTTAGAAGAATTAATAATAATGATAACTGAGGATAACAATGAGTTTTTTTATATCTGATGCAGTAGCTCAAGCTGCACCTGCTGGTTCTTTACAACCTGGTATTGAAGGGTTGCTATTTCCAGCAGCTATTTTGGTGTTTTTTTACTTTTTATTCATTCGCCCTCAATCAAAGCGTACCAAAGAGCAGAAACAAATGTTAGCGGCTTTAGAAAAAGGAGCTGAAATAGTGACTACAGGTGGTATTTTAGGGAAAGTTGCTGAGGTTGATGACAACTTTGTTAAAGTTGAAATTAGTGAAAATTTATATGTACAAGTTCAGCGTCATGCTATTGCAAATATGATGCCTAAAGGAACTTATAAAACGGTTAATAAAAAACCTAAAACTAAATAATAAGCTTTATTTCTCAAAAAAACTCAATAGGATTTAATCTCGTTGAGTTTTTGCGTTTAATCGTTGGAAAAAAAATGCAAAATCATTTCTCCTTTTGGAAAAATTTACTTATTCTGGTGGTATTAGCCGTCGGAATTCTCTATGCATTACCTAATTTATTTGGTAATGATCCTTCTGTGCAATTGTCTTCATCAACAACAACCAAGTTAGAACAAGCCAGCTCAGATAAAATTGAAAGCAGTATTAAAAATGCTGGAATATCATTTAAGTCAATTGAATTTGAGAATGGCAAAGTACTGGTTCGTTTTGATAATACCGATGACCAGTTGAAAGCGGCTGATTTGTTAAGAGACTCAATGGGTCGTAACGTGACAGTTGCTTTAAATCTGGCACCTGCTACACCAGAGTGGTTGCAGTCTTTAAATGCTAGTCCTATGTATTTAGGTCTGGATCTTCGTGGTGGGGTTCACTTCTTGTTAGAAGTTGATATGGATGCAGCTATTCAGCAAGCGGAAGATAGATATTACAATGATATTCGGGCAGCCTTAAGAGCTGCAAAAATCAGGTACCAGTCTGTTTCAAAAGAAAAGGGCAGGATTGTCATGAAATTAAAAACTGAAGAGGCTAGGATTACAGTTCAGGATTTATTGGCAGAAGACTTTAGAACACTTAAAGTAATAGAGCTTGATGGCACGACTGAATTACTGGTTAAGATCACTGAGAATGAAAAAAAGGAGATTAAAAAGTTTGCTTTAGCCCAGAATATGACAACCTTGCGTAACCGGGTCAACGAAATCGGTGTGGCAGAACCTGTTATTCAGCAACAAGGTGATAACCGAATTGTAGTGCAATTACCGGGTGTGCAAGATACCACTCGTGCCAAAGAAATTTTAGGTACAACAGCTACTTTAGAATATCGTTTGGTCGATGTTCAGCATGATGTACAAAGAGCAGTGTCTGGACGTGTGCCAGTAGGCACTCGGTTGTATTATGAAAAGGATGGTCGTCCCATCTTGTTAAAGCGTCGGGTGATTGTGACGGGAAATCAGATTGTTGATGCCTCTTCTGGCTTAGATCAAAATGGTTCGGCTGCTGTATTTATTACCTTAAATGGTATTGGTGCCAAGAAAATGGGCAAAATGACCCAGAAAAATATCGGCAAACCGATGGCTGTGGTGTTTATTGAAAATAAAGTTGAAACACGAATCGTTAATGGCAAAAAAATCCGCCATAAAGAAAAAATAGAGAAAGTCATTAGTGTTGCAACCATTAGAGATACTTTTAGTAAACGATTCCAGACAACAGGCTTGGATAGTCCACAAGAAGCGCGTAATTTGGCATTATTGTTAAGAGCAGGTGCATTGGCAGCACCTGTTGACATTGTTGAAGAGCGCACAGTAGGGCCTAGTTTGGGGCAGGATAATATTGATAAAGGCTTAATGTCTGTGTTTGTCGGTTTTGTACTGGTTCTGATATTAATGGCAGTGTACTACAAGACTTTTGGTTTAATTGCCAATATGGCTTTAGCCTTTAACCTGGTGGTGATTGTTGCCATTCTGTCTATGATACAGGCAACACTGACTTTACCAGGTATTGCAGGTATTGTATTGACAGTGGGGATGGCAGTCGATGCTAATGTACTTATTTTTGAAAGAATTAAAGAAGAAATAAAAAGAGGTAATACACCACAGTCTAGTATTTTTACTGGTTATGAAAAAGCCTTTGTCACTATCTTAGATGCAAATATCACCACACTATTAGTGGCGCTGGTATTATTCGGTTTTGGTACAGGCCCTGTTAAAGGCTTTGCTGTAACACTATCTATCGGAATTTTAGTCTCATTGTTCACCGCCATTTGGGGAACACGAATGATGGTTAATTGGGCTTATGGCAATCGCCATATAGAAAAACTGTCGATATAAAATAATTGGAATAGATAAATGTTTAAACAAGATATAGATTTTTTAGGTAAGCGTAAACTGGCGTTAATCGTTTCAAGTATTTTAATTATTGTTTCAATTGCTTCATTAGCCATTAATGGATTAAAGCTAGGTATTGATTTTACCGGTGGAACATTAGTTGAAGTGGGTTATAAGCAAGCAGCAGATTTAACGGTTTTGCGACAATCACTGGATGAAATGGGTTTTTCTGATGCCACAGTACAAAGTTTTGGTACTACAAAAGATGTGCTTATTCGCATTAAACCACAGGAAGGCGTTAGTAACGCTGAGTTAAGTGACCAAATATTGATTGCTGTTAATAAAGATACCGAAGAACCCGCTGATAAACGTAGAGTTGAATTTGTAGGGCCTCAGGTGGGTGATGAATTAGCTGAAGATGGCGGTTTAGCCATGCTTTATTCTATGTTTGGCATTCTGATTTATGTGGCCTGGCGTTTTGAATATAAGTTTTCACTAGGTTCCGTGGTCGCCTTATTACATGATGTCATTATTACATTAGGTTGCTTTTCTTTATTGCAAATGGAGTTTGATTTAACTGTGTTGGCGGCTGTTTTAGCGGTGATAGGGTACTCGCTCAATGATACCATTGTGGTTTATGACCGAATTAGAGAAAATTTTAGAGAACTTAGAAAAGGCAGTTCAGAAAAAATCATGAACATTTCGCTTAATCAAACATTAAGCAGAACATTAATGACCTCTTTTACGACTGCATTAGTATTGATTGCATTGGCTGTTTTGGGTGGTGAGATTATTCATAATTTTGCTGTGGCATTATTAATTGGTGTTGGTATTGGTACTTATTCATCAATTTATGTAGCAAGTCCTATTGTCTTGGCATTAGGAATTACTAAAGAAGATTTAATGTTGCCTGTAAAAGAAGGCGATGAGTTTGATGGGATGCCTTGAGAGCAGGTTAAAGGCGAAAAAAGATTTTAGAGCTTAAAAGCTTTGCTTTTAAGCACTCCCTTGATGGGGAGGGTTGGGTGGGGAGAATATAAGTAATTTTCTTTTTCAACATGCTTTTAAGCTTTACCCTAATTTGTAGAAAATTTATTTAATAAAACTTTGGAGATTCAAAAAAAATGGCAATAGAACGTACTTTTTCAATTATTAAACCTGATGCAGTTGCAAAAAATGTGATTGGTGACATTGTTAGTCGTTTTGAAAAAAATGGTTTGCGTGTTATCGCATCAAAAATGCAACAGTTATCTAAACAGAAAGCAGAAGGTTTTTATGCAGAACATAAGGAACGTCCTTTTTTTAATGACTTGGTTGCATTCATGATTTCAGGTCCTGTTGTGGTACAGGTTCTTGAAGGTGAAGGTGCGGTGTTAAAAAACCGTGATCTAATGGGTGCAACAAACCCTAAAGAAGCAGATGCTGGTACTATTCGTGCGGACTTTGCTGAAAGTATTGACGAAAATGCCGTACATGGTTCAGATGCAGTTGAATCAGCAGCAAGAGAAATTGCATATTTCTTTTCAGACGAAGAACTTTGTGAGCGTATCCGTTAATTCAGATAAGGTGAATTTACTTAATTTCGATAGAAAAGGTCTTACCACCTTTTTTGTCGAGATGGGTGAAAAACCCTTTCGAGCAACACAAATATTAAAATGGATTTATCAGGAAGATGTCACTGATTTTGAGCAAATGACTAACCTGAGTAAGTCTTTGCGTGCTTATTTAAAAGAGCATTGCATGATTACTGCACCAGAAATTATTTTGGAACAGATTGCTAGTGATGGAACCACTAAATGGGTGGTGGAAATGGGACAGGGCAATCGAATTGAAAGTGTGTTTATCCCAGAACACAATCGAGGCACTTTATGCGTCTCTTCTCAAATTGGTTGTGCTTTAGCCTGTACTTTTTGTTCCACAGCAAAGCAAGGGTTTAACCGGAATCTATCTGTTGCTGAAATTATTGGTCAATTGTATGTGGCACAAAAACGACTGGGTGAAGAAAAAAGAATTACTAATGTTGTAATGATGGGTATGGGAGAACCGCTGCTTAATTTTGACAATGTGGTGGCTGCCATGAACTTAATGATGGATGACTTTACCTTTGGCTTGTCTAAGCGGCGAGTCACGGTAAGTACATCAGGCATAGTTCCTGCAATGCTCAGACTGAATGAAGCCTGTGATGTCAGTATGGCTGTTTCATTACATGCAGCGAATGATGAATTGCGTGATGAATTAGTGCCTATCAATCAAAAATATCCATTAGCTGAATTAATGGCTGCCTGTAGCGAATACGCTAAACAAGGGCCAAGAAAACATATTACATTTGAATATGTGATGCTGGAGGGAGTTAATGATTCAATACAAGATGCAAGAGCATTAGCCAAACTATTAAAAAATGTACCTGCAAAAATAAACCTGATTCCTTTCAACCCCTTTCCAAATTCTGCTTATCTTTGTTCAAAAGCAGAAACGATTACTCGCTTTAAAGATATGTTACATAAAGCAGGGATAGTAACTACTATTAGGAAAACACGGGGTGAAGATATTGATGCTGCCTGTGGTCAATTAGTGGGTAAAGTTAAAGATAAAAGTCGTAGACATTTGAAATTACAAAAAATGGATCTCTCTCATGCAATATAAAATAACAAGTAAATGGCTATTAATTGTGTTTCTTTGTATTTTTTCTAACGCTTGTGTTGTAACTTCTTATGGCTCTAGAGACAAGCTGACTGAAGAAGAAAAAGCTGACCTGTATCTGCAAATGGGTGTGCGATATATGGAGCTTAATATGTTAAAAACTTCAAAGCAACGATTAGAAAAAGCACTGGATATAGACTCTGATAATGCTGATGTTCATAATGCCTTAGGTGCTCTGCATGAAAGGTTAGGGCAATTTGAAATAGCAGGTGATTATTATGAATATGCTCTGAAAAAAAGTAGAGATAATGCCAGTATAAAGAATAACTATGGACAATTTTTGTGTGAAAGGAAAGGTGATTATACCGGAGGAATGGTGCTTTTAAATGAAGCACTTGCCTTACCACTTAATAATAAAAAATGGATTGCTTTAACCAATAAGGGTCGCTGCCAATTAAAATCAGCTAAGAAGAAGCTGGCAGAACCTAATTTTAGACGAGCTTTAAGGCTAAATAGAAATTATTTACCTGCACTTTTAGAAATGCAAAAAATCAGCTATCAGACAAGAAAATATATGTCGGCACAAGCTTTTTTACAGCGATATATAGCACTTGCTGAGCATAATCCTGAAACTTTGTGGTATGCCGTACAAACAGAGCGTGCATTAGGGAATAAAGAATTAACAGAGCAATATAGAGAAATGTTGTTTAGCCTGTTTCCTGAGTCAAAGGAAGCGAAGCAATTAAGGACAGCGATTAGATAATAGGCGAAAGGCGAAAGATAGAGTTTCGATAATTCTACTTTGTTGGATAGGGGTATTAAATGTAGCCTTGATGCAGCGAAGCGGAATCAAGGAACTGAATGGCTAAAACCTTGATTTTACTTCGTTACATCAAGGCTACGAAAACAAAAATATAAAAATGGCAAAGAAAAATCAATCGGTTCAGGCAGTTAGAGGAATGCACGATATACTTCCTGAGCAAACGCCTCGTTGGCAGTATGCTGAAAATATCATTAAGGATGTATTGGCGAGTTATTGTTACAAGGAAATACGTTTACCTGTTGTTGAAAAAACTGAACTTTTTAAGCGCTCAATTGGTGAAGTCACAGATATTGTCGAAAAGGAAATGTATACCTTTGATGACCGTAATAATGACTCATTAACATTAAGACCAGAAGGAACGGCTGGCTGTTTAAGAGCCTGTCTTGAACATGGTTTATTGCATAATCAGGTTCATAGACTTTGGTATATGGGTCCCATGTTTCGTCATGAACGCCCACAAAAAGGACGTTATCGTCAGTTTTACCAATTAGGGGTAGAAACTTTTGGTATGGCTGATCCTGATATTGATGCTGAGATCATTTTATTAACAGATAGACTGTGGAAAAAACTAGGCATTAGAAATAAGCTTAGATTAGAGCTTAATACACTGGGAACAACCGAAGAAAGATTAGCATACAGGGAAAAATTAGTAGACTATTTTAAACAACATATTGAATTATTAGACGAAGATAGTTTGCGTCGATTAGAGACTAATCCATTAAGAATTTTGGATAGTAAAAATCGGGACATGCAAGCGTTAATCAAAAATGCACCGGAATTAATGGATTATTTAAGTGAAGATAGTCTAAATCACTTTGAGGCATTAATTGCAACACTGGATAGTTCAGGTATTGAATATCAATTAAACTCTCGTTTGGTCAGAGGCCTGGATTATTATAGTAAAACCGTTTTTGAATGGGTGACTGATGATTTAGGTGCGCAAGGGACTATTTGTGCAGGTGGCCGTTATGATGGCTTAATTGAACAATTAGGTGGAAAAGAAAATTATGCGACTGGCTTTGCCATGGGTATGGAGCGTTTATTATTATTACTTGAGCAACTTGATGATGTGACAGTACCACGAAGTGTGGATGTTTATATGATTCGGGTAGGGGCAGAAGCTGAAAAAGTGGGTATGTGTCTGGCTGAGCAGATTAGAAATGAAGTGACAGGAATAAAATTACAAGTCAATTGTGGTGCGGGTAGCTTTAAAAGTCAGTTTAAAAAAGCCGATAAAAGCGGTGCTGAATTTGCACTGATTTTGGGGGACGATGAAGTTAGCCGTGGTGAGATAAGTTTAAAGCCACTAAGAACAGATCAACAACAAAAGAATATCAGCCAGAGTGAAGTCATTCAGGTTTTAAAAGAATTAATTTAAGAGGAAATAAAATGGAAATTTATGATACAGAAGAAGAACAGGTTGCAGCGATAAAACGTTGGTGGAAAGAAAATGGTGTTTCAACAATTATTGGTGTTGCGGCAGGCATTGTTATTATTGTGGGTTGGAATTATTGGATGAATTATACCAGGGATAACAATAACCAGGCTTCAGCATTGTATGTTCAGTTACAAGAAAGTGTTGCAAGTGAAAAAAATGAGGCTGTTGAAAAAATTGTAGAACAGCTAAAGAGTAAATATGCGGCTACAGCTTATGCGTCTTATGCATCGTTATTGCTTGCTAAAACAAAAGTGCAGCAAGGTGATTTAGAGGCAGCAAAAACTATTTTAGAGAAACTTATGCGTACAGCAGGTTCTGTAGAATTAAAACATGTTGCCAGAATAAGATTGATTAAATTAATGCTGGCAACTGATGACAATGAAAAAGGTTTACAATTAATTGCAGAAGTTGATCAAGCTAATTCACAAGGTTTTTCGGCGAGTTATGATGAGTTGACAGGTGATTTATATTTAGCATTAGATCGCTTGGGTGAAGCGCGTACAGCTTATCAAACTGCTTTAAGAGCTGGTGCAAGATTACCGTTATTGCAATTTAAATTAGATGACCTTACAGCCGCAGAAGTGGTAAATAATCTAGCAGAATAAGTGGGATGAAAAAAAATATAACAACAATAATTGTATCGTTTTTGCAAGGCTTAAGCTTTTTGCTTCTCTCAGGGTGTGCAATTACAGAACCTATTGGTAATGCTGTAACAGGGATTGGAAGTTATTTTATGGGGGGTGAAGATAATGTAGAGCCACCTGCTGAATTATCAGATTATAAAGCAGAAATTGAAATTGATGTTCTGTGGGAAGAAAATGTTGGCGTAGGTGCTGATGAAAAAAGGCTTAATCTTGTTTTAGCGGTTAGTTACGCTAAGGTTGTAGCTGCTGATAATGATGGATTGATAGAAGCTAGAGATGTACTGACAGGTGATTTAATCTGGGAAGCAGAAACAGATTATAAGTTTTCTGCTGGCTCAGGTATTGGTAATAAAACGGCTATTTTAGCTACCAGTGATGCTGAAGTAGTGGCTGTTGATATTGAAACGGGTGAAACCTTATGGGTTTCTTCAGTTTCCAGCGAAGTATTAGCAAGTCCCGTTATTGAAAATAATATTGTTATTATTAAAACAACAGATGGAAAGCTTGTTGCTTTAAATGAAGAAGATGGCTCTCAATTATGGACTTTTGAACGAAGCGTGCCCGCTTTGAGTATAAGAGGAACTGGAACACCTCTTATTGTCGGTGATAATGTAATTGCAGGTTATGCTAATGGAAAACTACTGGCACTGCGCTTGAGTGATGGAAAAAATGACTGGGAAACTACTATAGTAATTCCAAGTGGACGTTCTGAAGTGGAGAGACTGATTGACCTGGATGTAGATCCTGCTGAAACGGGCGGAGTTATATTTATCTCCAGTTATCAAGGAGGGACGACTGCAATACTAGAGCAAGATGGTGATGTTTTGTGGCGAAATCAGGATGTGTCTTCCTACTCAGGTCTTAGTTATGATTGGCGATATTTATATGTCAGTGATTCAAGAAGTCATGTCTGGCAATTAGATCAACGTAATGGTGCTTCACTGTGGAAACAGGATGAGTTGTTTTATAGAACATTAACAGCCCCTGTTGCCTATGATGACTATGTAGTGGTCGGTGATTATGAGGGTTATGTACATTGGCTGGCGGTCAGTGATGGCAGGCAAATAGGACGAGTTAGAATTTCCAGAGAACCGATTGATAGTAAGCCTGTGGTCGTTAATAATGTGGTTTATGTCTATTCAAAAGATGGCACGCTTACGGCATTAAAAGCGAGGTTGTTTTAAGAGCAGGTTCAAGGTAAAAAAGAGCATGGTAATAAATTTACCACAGGTCAACTTGTGGCTTGCTCTTAGGAAGTGAGGCTAAAGTCTCACTTCCAATAATTAACTTCATAGCCATAAGAAAGAGTAGAGCGCGACTTCAGTCCGCAAATTTTAACATAATTGTTTTGAATTTATTTATAGCGGACTGTGACGTTTGTTCTACAAAATATAATCATTAATGTTGTAATGGTGGGTAAAAAATACATTAGCTCTTAAGCCCTCTCCAAAGGGAGAGGGTTGGGTGAGGGGGAAATAGAAAGCATGAAATTCAACATTTCCTTGCATCAATTAAGAGAAACTTGCAGAAGAGAATTGTTTTAATTTCTCCTCACCCAAACCC
>JAGLUC010000323.1 GCA_023134955.1 Methylococcales bacterium
TTTATCTTGATCTCTATGCACGCGAGAAAAAACGTGGCGGAGCCTGGATGGATGATTGTGTCGGTCGTAAAAAAATCGGTAATGAACTGCAAATACCTGTTGCCTATTTAACCTGTAACTTCACACCACCTACAGGCAATGACCCTGCCTTATTAACCCATGATGAAGTATTAACCTTATTCCATGAATTTGGACATGGTTTACAACACATGATGACTAAAATTGATTACCTGGGGGTATCGGGTATTAATGGTGTGGAATGGGATGCGGTTGAATTACCCAGTCAATTTATGGAAAACTGGTGTTGGGAAAAACAAGCCTTGGAGCTTATTTCTGGACATTATCAAACCGATGAAAAACTGCCTGATGATTTATTTCAGAAAATGCTTAATGCCAAGAATTTTCAAGCCGGTATGTTAATGGTCAGACAATTAGAATTTAGTTTGTTTGATTTTAAAATACATCAAAACTACACGCCTGCAAAAGGTGGGCAAATTTATAAAACCCTCAATCAAATTCGTAATGAAATTGCCGTAGTTCAACCTCCTGCGTTTAACCGTTTTGCCCATAGCTTCTCGCACATTTTTGCAGGTGGCTATGCTGCTGGTTATTACAGTTATAAATGGGCAGAAGTATTATCCAGCGATGCCTATTCTTTATTTGAAGAAAAAGGTATTTTTGACCGAGAAACAGGCAAGTCCTTTTTGCACAATATTTTAGAAACAGGGGGCAGCCAGGATGCCATGCAATTATTTATTGCATTTCGTGGTCGTGAACCGCAAATTGACTCGCTACTCAGACACAACGGAATTGGCGCATGAAATATAAAGACCTAAGAGACTTTATAAAACAACTTGAAAAACAGGGTGAGCTAAAGCGTATTAGCGTTGAGGTTGACCCTTATCTGGAAATGACCGAGATTTGTGATCGCGTATTAAAGCAAGAAGGTCCTGCCCTGTTATTTGAAAACCCTAAAGGCTTTAATATCCCGGTATTAGCTAATTTATTTGGCACACCCAAACGTGTTGCAATGGGCATGGGAGCAAATTCAGTTACAGAGTTACGTGGTATTGGTGAGTTACTGGCTTACTTAAAAGAACCTGAACCCCCAAAAGGCATGAAGGATGCCATGGAAAAAATCCCCGTATTCAAACAAGTATTGAATATGGCACCTAAAGTAATTAGCAGCCCGCCTTGCCAGGAAGTCATTCGTGTGGGAGATGAAGTTGATTTAACTGTATTTCCTATCCAGACCTGCTGGCCTGATGATGCTGCGCCACTCATCACATGGCCATTAGTCATCACCAAAGGGCCTAATAAAGACAGACAGAACTTAGGTATTTACCGCCAGCAAGTGATTGCTAAAAACAAAGTCATTATGCGCTGGCTGGCACATCGTGGTGGCGCATTAGACTTTAAAGAATGGCAAGAAACCCACCCTGGCGAACCGTTTCCCGTTGCTGTTGCTTTAGGCGCAGACCCAGCAACCATTTTAGCTGCTGTCACACCCGTACCAGACTCACTATCAGAATATGCTTTTGCAGGTTTATTACGCGGTAGTAAAACAGAAGTCGCTAATTGTTTAAGCAATGACCTACAAGTCCCTGCCAGTGCAGAAATCGTCCTGGAAGGTTTTATATATCCTGGGGAAATGGCAAAAGAAGGCCCTTATGGTGACCATACAGGCTACTACAATGAAGTGGATGAATTTCCTGTTTTTACCGTGGAACGCATCACCCAAAGACAAGCCCCTATTTATCACAGCACTTACACAGGTCGCCCACCTGATGAACCTGCCATATTGGGCGTAGCTTTGAATGAAGTTTTTGTGCCTATACTACAAAAGCAATTCCCAGAAATTGTAGATTTTTATTTGCCGCCAGAAGGCTGTTCATACCGAATGGCAGTAATTAGTATGAAAAAGCAATATGCCGGACATGCCAAACGTGTAATGCTCGGTACATGGTCATATTTACGTCAATTTATGTACACCAAATTTGTTATCGTGGTAGATGATGATGTCGATGTGCGTAACTGGCAGGATGTCATCTGGGCAATCACCACTCGCATGGATCCAGCCCGTGATTTAACTATTTTAGAAAACACACCGATTGATTATTTGGATTTTGCCTCACCTGTTTCTGGATTAGGTTCTAAAGCAGGCTTTGATGCCACCAACAAATGGCCAGGGGAAACAGATAGAGAATGGGGTAAGCCCATTAAAATGTCAGATGATATTGTTAAGCGAGTGGATGAAATGTGGGATTCCTTATTCCAAGGCTAAAAATAACTTGATAATATCCATTGAAAGTAAGGTAGGTTGGAGTTCCTAACGTCACCCCAACCTACCACGCTAACGCACTAAATCTAATCAAGATTTCAACTTCTCTCCGCTTCAATAAGTATGTTTTTATCAGAGCAAAGAAAAACTTCTGATATTTTTTATATTCTTTATGAGTATCAGCAATCTATCAAGCTAGAAAACCAAAAAACCAGAGAGGAGCAGGCTCTTACTCAAGCACTTATTTTTTAACTGAAACTACAAGATCTACTCGACGGTTTATCGCACGGCCTTCTTTCGTTCCATTAGAGGCAATAGGGCGAGTCTCTCCATAACCTATATGATCAATCGTGTAACCTCCTTTAAGAAGTAACAGATGAGTTGCTACGGATGTTGCTCTTTTTGTTGAAAGTTTCTGATTTAGATTATTTGCGCCAACCGAATCAGAATGTCCTTGAACGATAACCTTTTCTGCATCCAGTTTCTTTATAATTAAATCAACTTTTGCCAACAAAGGTTTCGATGACTCTGGAATAATTGCAGTTCCAGATTTAAAATTTATTTTTTTAAGCCTGAAAACAAGTGTATTACCCTGCTGATAAACCAGTGCCAAGTCTTTTGGCAAGGTTTTTCTTGCCTCCTCCATCGCTTGCTGAAATCTAACTTGAGTGGAAACCTTAGCCAATTGTTCATTCTGCGACTTTAGCACCCCCTCTTTTTCCTGTAGAGTTGATTTTGTGGTTTTAAGGTTCGCTCTGAGCTTTCCGACATTCTTGTTCAATGTACCTAGCTCTCTGTTTTGGTAAACAATCCTCAATGCAATATTTTCAGGCGTACCTTTTGCATTCGAAATAACTTCCATTGTATCCACCAGCAAAACAGAACTGGCAAGCGACTCCTGAACACTCTTAGTATAGATGTCTGGACTACGTGGACTCTGATTAATGACGTTTTCAGCAGCCTTCAGATCCATCTCAGCCGCTCTCAGAGTCTTTGGTGCCAAATCCTCGGCATCATTATCAATGGCTTTCTGTATTAATAGTTCAGCTCCATTAAGTTCTCTGTATTGAACAGCCTTAACTTCTAAGGCAAGATATTCTTGCTGAAATTTTGAAAACTCAAGTGGATTAAGGGATTCGGAAAAAAGTTCTGTTTCATCTCTTAAATCATCATCAATGTCTTCCAGAGCATCCACCAGCGATGCACTGTTTCTTAAACCAGCCCGAAGAGAAGACTTTCTGGCTTTCATAATACGTGTAGCAAATGAGTTTCTAGGTTTTGCTATTCTTTTTGCATCTAAAAAATAAGCTTTTGCTATTGCTGCATTTTCCAAAATATCTTCATTCTCATAACCGCGAGACAATCCTTTTTTAGCTTTTTCCAAGTACTCCCTTCCTTTTAGATATTCCTTATCAGCCAGAAGATCCACCTGTTTTGCCTCTACAGATTTCATCACCTGAACGACCTCGGAAACCGCTTTTTCTGGATTATTACCTGCCAACAATTCAGCCTTATTAAGGCTTGCACAACCCACAAGAAGCAGCATAAACCCATAGCACAGTATTATATTGATTTTTTTCACTCTAACATTTCCTCTGTTTATTTGTATTTACTATGTTTTAGCTTAACTTAAATGCTGGTTTTTACAATAGTGATTTTTTGTGAGAAATTAACTCAAATTACAATGTAATCAATAAACAGACACTGGCAGACATTAATGATTCATACCCGAACCCTTACTTCAAAGGGCTTAGTCGAGTATTTTCCAATTAGCAAATGATTCTAGTGTTCTAGCAACTTTGGTTTGATGGATAGCTGTCATTGGGGCGCAGTGCTTTAGCCTGCTTTGATTACCGAAAAGCAGGCTAAAGCACTGCGCCCCAATGATTATTTTTCTAGCTTACATCACTATGGAAATTAAAGAACCATCCATCAAACTAAGGTTGTCGCACCACTAGGCTACAAAACCTGCAATTTAGCATAAGACAGCATCAGCCACTTTAAGCCTACATCTTGAAAGTTAATTTGCACTCGCTCCTGTGCGCCCTCACCTTCCATTTGTAATACTATGCCTTCACCAAATTTCACATGGCTTACACGCTGACCCATTTTATATGTGCCTACTTGCTGTACTGAGGTTCTTGGTCTTGATGTAGATGCGGTTACTGGACGATTTACATTGGCTCTAATTCTAATTTCCTGTAGAAATTCGGCTGGGATTTCTTTTAAAAACCGTGAAGGTCTTGGGTAGGTTTCTTTGCCATATAACCGTCTGGATTCTGCATGAGTAATGTATAGCTGTTCCATTGCCCTTGTTATACCTACATAACAAAGTCTACGTTCCTCTTCCAGTCTAGCCACATCATCTGCTGATTGTTGTGATGGAAATAGACCTTCCTCTAAACCGACTAAAAATACTAATTTAAATTCCAGGCCTTTTGCTGAATGCAGAGTCATTAGTTGCACACAATCTTCATAATCATCTCCCTGCATATCACCCGATTCTAAAGCTGCATGGGCTAAAAACATATCCAGTTCATTGAGCTTTTCTTCATTTGCTTCATCAAAATCAAACGAGCGTGCAGCGTTAGCTAATTCCTCCAGGTTCTCTATTCTAGCTTCGCCTTTCTCACCTTTTTCCTTTTTATAAAGTTCAACCAAGCCACTTTTTTCAACAATAAGTTTTACTTTCTCAAATAATTCTTTATCGTTTGCCTCTTCGCCTAAACTTTTAATCAAATTTAAAAATATTTTCAGGGCATTGCTGGCTCTGGCTGTCATTTGTCCTTGACTGATCAGAGTTATAGCCGCTTGCCATAATGATAGCTCTTGCTCTCTGGCTAACAGCCTTATTTCATCAATAGTTTTAGTGCCAATTCCCCGTGTTGGCGTATTAATCACTCGCTCAAAAGAGGCATCGTCATGATGATTAGACATCACTCGTAAATAAGCCAAGGCATTTTTAATTTCCATTCGTTCAAAGAATCGCAAGCCACCGTATACCCGATAAGGTGTTCTAGTAGTCATTAACTTTTCTTCAAACTGTCTCGATTGTGCGTTAGATCGGTACAAAATAGCAACATCTTGTCGAGAACCACCCTCACTTACCCACTTTCTGATTTTTTCAACCACAAAATAGGCTTCATCCTGCTCATTAAATGCTGTATAGAGTGAAATTAATTCACCATCACCAGAGTCTGTCCATAATTCCTTACCCATCCGTGCATCATTATTAGCAATTAAAGCATTCGCTGATTTAAGAATATTGCTGGTAGAACGGTAATTTTGTTCTAATTTAATCACTTGATGATTGGGATAGTGTGACTGAAAACTGTAGATATTTTCTATTTTTGCACCACGCCAACCATAAATAGACTGATCATCATCCCCCACCACAAATAAATTGTCTTTGCCTTCCGTTAATAGGCGTAGCCAGGCATATTGAATGGTATTGGTATCTTGAAACTCATCAACATGCACCTGTTTAAATCGGTCTTGATAAAAGGTTAATAAATCTTCATTATCACGCAATAATTCATGCGCTCTCAGTAATAATTCAGCAAAATCAACCAATCCAGAACGATTACAAATTTCTTCGTATGCTTTATAGAGTTGTAGCATAGTGCGCTGATAGACATCGCCAGATTCAACCATATGTTTTGCCCGAATCCCTTCATCTTTCTGGGCATTAATAAACCACATGACTTGTTTTGGAGGCCATTTAGTATCATCTATATTCAGACTTTTAACCAAACGCTTAATGACTCGAAACTGATCATCAGAATCCATCACTTGAAAAGTGTCTGGTAATTTAGCTTGTTTAGCATGTCTTCTTAATAATCGATGCGCTAAGCCATGAAATGTGCCTATCCACATTGCTTTTGCCGAAATATTTAATAAATCTTCAACCCGGCCACGCATTTCTTTAGCCGCTTTATTGGTAAATGTTACCGCTAAGATATTATGTATTGATAAGCCTTCAACCTGTATCTGCCACCCTATTCTATGTACCAAAACACGAGTCTTTCCACTCCCTGCCCCAGCTAAAATCAGCATAGCTCTATTAGGTGCAGAAACAGCTAATCGCTGTGCATCATTTAAAGAATCAATTATTGAGATATTATTCATGTTTTTCACTTGCACATTTCTGTAAGCTGTGTATATTTAGTTTTCTTGAAAATTGCTTATACAATTTTCAATACCTGGAGGTTAGAGGCAAAAGCATAACCTCTCTCTCCAACCATTATAAAAATAAAAAAGGGGTTAAAATGAGTTTTGATTATAAACGTTTAGTTAAATTTGAAATTAATGTGGGTAATAAAGAAAGTAAAATACGCTTAATTGTTGGTTCTGTCCTATTCGCAATTTCGCTTTTTACCGCTAGTATCATCTTATTATTAGGTAGTTTGATACTGATTGCAACTGGGTACACAAACTTCTGTCCAGTCTACTCAGCCATGGAAAAAAATACTTGTGAAGAAGGCGAAAAATCTTAAGTTCTATGATGAATTAATCAGCAAAAGTTTATTATGACTGTCTGTGTAGAGGCAGTCTATAAAAAATAACCACATTTTTATCACATTCTATTCGTTGTAAAAAAAACTTAATTCATCCATTGTAAAGCGGACTTCAGTCCGCTTTTCTTAATATTTCTAGCTATAATATAAAACATCCCCAATATTAATTAGCATCCCTTAATTGTGCCCAAATTATTCCCTATTCCAGAAAATCACTCGCAGCGATTCAAGTTACATAATGAAGTTCATGCTCGCGCTCCCATTGGTTTATCGCTTCCCGTACAAAGCACATTTTTGGCTTTATCAGTTAATAGTAAAGAAAAAAAACAAGAATACCTTAATTTAACAAAGCTCTGTGAAAGATACGGAGAGATTCCACCCAAAGAAGACTCATCGCATTTTAGTGCCACTTTAGATTCATTTGAAATTCGCTGGGAACAACATGCCGAGTTTAGCTCTTATTCATTCTATGTCCAAAGCGGCTCAGAACAGCCTTTTTCAAAACTGGCACTAGAATATGTACCCGTTGACTGGCTTAATGATTTACCAGGAAAAGTCATCGTCGCCGCTCATGCAGCCATTGTGGAATCATCATTAGCGTCAGTCTCTAGTACCGAGTCTATTTCTGGTTTTTTTTCCGGCAATGCTATTATTGGTGCAGAAGTAACAGGTGGGGCAGCACATGCCTTTACTGATTTTAAAATACATGTCGATGGTTTTAGTCGCTTCTTAATTCTAAATTACCATTTAAAACCTGGGCAAGCGGGTCGTTTATTACAACGTTTATTTGAAATTGAAGTTTATCGAGTGATGGCGTTACTTGCCTTCCCCATAGCTAAACAGCTAACACCTGATCTTAATAAAGCGGATAAACAATTACTGACCATTACCAACGCAATGGCTCAACAAGATAGTAATGACGGTAAATTATTAGATGAATTAACCACGCTAGCAGCAAATGTTGAAAATAACATTTCAACTCATCAATATCGTTTTGGAGCAGCCAGTGCTTATTACACTTTAGTTGACCAGCGTATTGAAGATTTGCGCGAAGTCCGCATTCAAGGAATTCAGACCATTGGTGAATTTATGAAAAGACGGCTTGAGCCAGCCATTAACACTTGCACATCAACAGCCAGACGATTCAATGTATTATCTAAGCGTATTAGCAATGCTGGACAATTATTACGCACACGGGTTGATATAACCATTGAACGGCAAAATCAAGCACTACTAACCTCCATGGATTCACGCGCAAAAATGCAATTGCGCTTGCAAGAAACTGTTGAAGGCTTGTCTATTGTCGCTATTACCAGCTATATTGTCAGCTTAATTGGTTCTATTACTAAAGCCGCCAACACCTCAGAATCTATTGATATTAATCCTGTGTTAACCACAGGATTATCTATTCCCGTGGTCTTGCTAATTGTCGCATTAGCGGTAAGACGAATACATAAAAAAATTCATACTGGGGAGTAAAGGACATCTCTATTCATCTTCTTCTTTTTTGTACTCACCCTCAATAATATTGTCTTGTTTTGGCTTTTCTTGTTGAAAAGGTGAGCCTGATTGCATATTGATCAGGTATTTTTCAATCACATACTTTGCCAGTTTTTGACGAGCCTGCGGTATCAAACATGCAAAACCTAAAGCATCTGTAAAAAAACCAGGGGTTAATAATAAAGCCCCTCCCACCAATAAAAGTGGACCTTCAATCATTTCATAAGCGGGTATTTCACCCTGCGCCAAACTGGTTTGAAACCGTTGCCAAGTCGCAAAACCCTGCTGTCTTAACAACCATGCCCCTAAAACAGCGGTAAACACAACTAACAATATGGTTGGAAAAACACCTACTATGCCACCAATTTTTAGCAATAAATAAATTTCTACAAACGGAACAATTAAAAAAAACAGAAAAACAATTTGTACAACTTTCATAAAGTCCTCTTTATTATCTTATTCTTGTAATGATGCTAACTTTTAGCTCTCTTAAGTTCTACCTTAACGCTCTACAAAATCACTAAACAAATAGACTACAATCCTTCCCAAGGTTCAAATAAACCTGTCACATCCACACCAAACATATCCAACACCCGGCCAACGCCTTCATCAACCATCGCTGTTATTGAGTCAGATTTACTATAAAAAGCTGGCATAGGTGGAAATATAATTCCTCCCATTTCTGTTACACTCGCCATATTGCGAATATGTGCCAAATTTAAAGGAGTTTCTCTAGGCATAACCACCAATTTTCTACGTTCTTTTAGCGCAACATCCGCTGATCGGGTAATTAAATTATCGCCAAAACCATGAGCAACAGCAGACAATGTTTTCATTGAACAAGGAGCAATAATCACCCCTTCTGTTTTAAATGATCCACTGGCAATACTGGCAGCAATATCATTAATCCCATGCACCACATTCGCCAGCTCATATAAAGCCGAGCGTTCCATTTCCATTTCATACTTTAAATTAACCAGGCCTGAGGATGAAATAACCAGATGCGTCTCCCAGTCATCTTGGTCTTGTAATACCTGCAACATCCTTACGCCATAAATAGCACCCGTTGCACCCGTCATGGCAATGATTAATCTATTTTTTTGCTTCATAAACTCTTGTTACTTTTTGGCAAACTATTTTGTGACATAGAGAGGAAATGAGGCTTTCCTCATCTGACTTGTG
>JAGLUC010000324.1 GCA_023134955.1 Methylococcales bacterium
AAACTTCATACGGGCTACTTTTTCATTACTGCAAAAACTTCTTGGAACGATTAATATTTATTCATCCCCATCACTTTCTTCCTCATCATCAGCATCCATTTCTGATATTTCTTTTAAGCGTGAAACGACTTCATAGTTAATAGTTCCTTCTGGATAATTTCCTTCTCTATCCATTTCGCCTGCTTTTTTAGCCATTAATAGTTCTAATGTTTCGTTGACATTTGAGACTACATAAATGTTGAACAAGCCTTCTGCTACTGCATCAATCACTTGTTGTTTGAGCATTAAGTTGCGCTTGTTTGAAACGGGGATTATGACTGCATGTTGTCCGTTTAATCCTCTCGCCTGGCATAGTTTGAAAAAGCCTTCTATCTTTTCATTAACACCGCCGATCGCTTGTACTTCGCCATATTGGTTAATTGAGCCGGTAATGGCGAAGCATTGTTTAATGGGAGTATGGGTTAATGCCGATATTAAACAGCATAATTCGGCTAGTGATGCGCTGTCACCATCGACATGTCCATAGGATTGTTCCAGGGCGATGCTGGCTGATATGGCTAATGAAAATTGCTGGGCATAACAATGGCCTAGATAGCCTGTTAAAATCATGACCCCTTTTGAATGAATGGCTTGCCCTAGTTCTGCTTCTCTTTCTATATCGACAATACCACGAGAGCCAGGATAAACTGTGGTGGTAATTCTTGCTGGCGCACCAAAGCTACTTCCACCCACTTCCATCACGGTTAAGCCATTGACTTTACCAACAGACTCGCCTTCTGTATCAATTAAAATGGTGCCATCAATCATTTCTTCCAGGACTTCTCCAGCAATACGTCCACTGCGGGCTTCTTTAGCGGATAGGGCAAGTTCTATCTGTGGCTTGTCTATTTCTGCCAACCCCAGACCTGAGCATAGTAAATTAGCTTCTCCAATAATTTCCAGTGAATCATTAATTCTGGCGGATAGTCGACTTTGATTTTCAGACAATCGGCAACTGTGCTCTATTAGCCTTGCAATAGCTGATTTAGTTAAAGACAATGAGCCTGAATCAGATGCCTGAGTCACCATTAATATTACAAACTGTTCAATACTATCATCTGTTATTTTGATATGGTTATCAAAATCTGCTAATACGCGGAACATTTCATTAAATTCACTATCCATTTCTTCTAACAGATAGTACATATCCCTTGAACCCACGAGGATAACTTTAATGTTAAGCGGTATCACTTCTGGTTTAAGAGTAATGGTATTCACCCCATATTCTGAATACGGTGATTCTATTTCTATTTTATCCGCCTTTAATGCGCGTTTTAAGCCTTCCCAGACAAAGGGATAAGTCAGTATTTTTTCAGCATCCAGGATTAAATACCCCCCATTAGCCTTATGCAAAGAGCCTGAGCAAATTCGGCGATAAGTGGTAATTAACGCTCCTTGATCACTCATATATTCGATACGACCGAATAAGTTTTGGTAGGTGGGGTGTGATTCATAAATAACAGGCGCACCATTGTCTGATTTATCATCAACCAGAATATTCGGCATATATTGCTCTGTCAGTATCAGGCGTTTTGTGGTGTTATCTTTTATATCCTGTACCCGGGTAGGCATCAAAAAATCAGTAATAGTAATCACTACATCTTTTTTCAATTCAGCCAAATAACTAATAATATCGTCAGTATTTTGGTATTGCTTATTTAATTCATCAAACAATGGGTCTATTGCCAAACCAATGGTATCAATATCCAATTGTTTGGTTTCATCCACCATGGTTCTCCGCCATTGCGGTAGCTCTAGCAGAACCTCGCCTAAATAAGCTTCTAATTCTTCCGTATGTTTATGGAAGGCTTCCCGTTCTAACTGAGGCAGCATGGTGAATTGATCTTCATTCAGCGCTTTATTGTCTCTAATCGGTAAAAAAGTGATGGTGTCACTTTCTCTGAACAAGGCAACACTCATGGCTTCGGCTTTTTTATCAACTAAATCAATGGCTGCATTATATTGTTGATTAAATCTACGTTCTATTGCTGATTTTTTCTGTTGATAGGAGGGGCTTTCAAAAGCCGCTGGAAAAGTGGCTAATAAATTATCAATAAGCTGTTCAACATCGTCAGAAAACTTCTGTCCTTGACCTGCCGGAAGCTGGATAGAAATTGGTTCTCGTGCATTATTAAAGTTATCAACATAGGCATAAGAAGGCGGTGCTTCTTGTTTTTCTGCGGTACGGGATAAGTAGTTGGTGATCATAGATAACCTACCAGTTCCAGGCGCACCCATAACAAAAATATTGTAACCTGGGTTTTTCATCGCTACGCCAAACTCTAATGCTGATTGCGCTCTGGACTGACCCAAAATAGTATCAAGATGTCTTGATATTTTAGGGATTGTCAGGCTATCAATATCTATATCAAGCTTTAAAGAGGCTACGGGTACTTTTAAATGATCTGTCATGGGGTACGATTATTAATTTTTATCGTTATTTTTATAAAACCTGAATTCAGGAAACCTTAAATACAAGTAACTACTTAGCGTATTTGA
>JAGLUC010000325.1 GCA_023134955.1 Methylococcales bacterium
CTTCAACGCCTCTACACACTCATCGTAATAGATATTTGCATTTCTTTCTGAAATATAACAACTGCGAACGGCAAACTTAATGAGTTCTTTACGGGCAAACCATACTTTTTTTCCAAACATACTTAAAGCAGGGCGATCTTTAAAAAAGTAAACAACGGTATTAACAATATCGTAAGCAGGAGCAAGCCGAATATTGCTCATATCGTTATTATAAAGGATGCCAAAATTCTTCAAATGCGCATCGCCATTTTTAAGCAAATAACTCATCACGACTATTTTATAAAAACTCCGCATATCTTCACGCTTATTCGCAACGACAGTATAAATAGTTTTAGCAATTTGCTCATAACTTCCCTCATATTTCTGCTCTTTATTTTTACCTAATAACCCTAAAACCTCTTCAAATCCCAAATATTCATCTCGATTTTCATCAAAATTAAATCGTTCCACCAATAGGAATTTTTTATTTTCTGACAATAGGATGGCAGGAATTTCAACACCCGCTTTTTCAACAGCCTTTAAACAAAAATATTCATTCTCCGCCAGATGAGGGTATTCAGCACCCCAGGTTTTAATAATATATTCTTTCGTGGTCAGCGATTCTTTATCACGAAGTAACGCCAATGTTTTGGGTTGAACGCCAGATATTGCATTTTTATCTAAAAAAGTTCTAACTACTTTTACAAATGTATCTTCATCATCATTTTGTAAAATATCTTCTAAATTAATCGTATTAAAATCTGTATTAGAGAATTCACTTTCAAAAGTAAGTCGCCCTTGAATATTGGGACAAAGATATGAGAAAAGTAGAAAATCATCGATATAACCATACTGTTTGTTTAAATAATTCTTCAATATTTCAAACAAATAGCCCTCCGGCATATTCATATCAAAAATAGGGTGCAATTTCTCTCGCCACTGATATGTTGACGCTTTATAGGGCATAATCAATGAAATTAGCTGACTATCCTGTGTGTAATTAAAACCATAAGTACGACTGCTTTTTTCAAAGAAAAGCTCACCTACCTTGCTATTTTGTATTTTAACGGCGATATTATTCATTAGCCAACCATAATGATAAACATAATTATCATTATGGTTTATAAATCTTATAATGTAAATTATAATTATCTTTTAAATACTGCTGGTTACCCTTACCCCCCCCTGTATTTATATTCTATCTAAAGTGGGTAATCACTAGCGGTCATGGAAGTGAAGATGTAAGAAGCCTGTATTTATATTCTATCTAAAGTGGGTAATCACTAGGAGACTGTCCGAGAATAGAAACCGTAGCG
>JAGLUC010000326.1 GCA_023134955.1 Methylococcales bacterium
AAACTTTATACATCAAGGCGGAGAAGAGCCATTAAAAACTTAAACATTTAGCTTTAAATTCAGATGCTTTTATTGTCTGCATACTATTATCCTCTTAAAACCATAGTCATGGTTATAGTCATATTTAGGTAAAAATGTCACCCTCCTTTCGCACCATATTTTCTAAATCTAAAACAAACCGCGTTAACACCTGCTGCTTACCTAAAAACTGTTCGGCATATTCCCTAGCAGTTGGATTATAAGACCTATTAGCTACATTAATGGCCTTTAATAAATCATCAAGAGCAGCAATAAAATCATCACTATTCTCAGGTTCAACACAGTGCGCAATATTTGGGTTATTTATACACAAACGGTGTAACTCCGTATGCTCTTCTGCGGTAATTAAAGCTGTGCCACCAGCTGATAAAATAGTCGTTAACTTAGAGGGTAAAACTGCATCTGCCACACCTTTTTTCTGCACTACTAAATGAATATCGGCAAAAGCCATTAGCTTAGGTAAATCCTCATAGGCTTGTAAAGGGAAAAAATGCACGGATGGCAAATTTAAATCCATAGCCTTCTGCTTTAAATCATATAACGCAGCCCCCGTGCCAACAAAAACAAAAACAACCTCTTGTTGTTTTTTAAAATAATCAGCCGCTTGCAACACAAGCTCTAAGCCCTGTTTTTTACCCATATTTCCAGAATACAACACCACTTTAGAAGTCGTTGGAATGCTCCACAAAGCTCTAAAGTAATCACTATCCGCATCAGGGGTAACAAAATCAATATCCACCCAATTAGGGAATAAAATCAATTCTAGAGGATTACTTAATTTCTTAGCCACACGATCAAGCATACTGCCAGAAATACTCGAAATAGCAGAAAAATGCTGCATTACAAACCGCTCACAGAACAGAGCGAATTTAGATAAAGCACCTTGTCTGCCCATCCCTAAACCTAACATCGCATCCAACTCAAAATCCTGAATATGCAATACGCTTTTAGCCCTAGTCAGTTTTGCTAGTAATAAAGCCGCAGGCGTGCAAAAAAAAGTAGGCTCAACCGTTATAACAACATCAGGCTGCCAACGTATTTGGGATAAAACACAAGGAAATGAAGAAAAAGAAAAACTAGACAAATGAATCAGGCGATTAACCGTTTTAGGCTTTTTAGGCACGTACAAAGGGCAACGAAAAACAGCGACCCCATTTACCGTCTCCTGCTTATAAGAAAATGATTGATAGCCCTCTTTTACTTGCCATTCAGGGTAATACGGCGGCGCAGTAATAACCCGCACTTCATGACCCTGCTTAACCAGCCACTCAGTCATCTCGCCTGAATATTTACCAATACCCGTTAGTTCTGGGGCATAATTAATACCATAAATCAAAATTTTCATAATTTATGAGCGTATTATCAACCGAATTTTTTAATTAGATCTCGCCTTTTCACTAAGCCACCTGCAGAGTATCTATTTTTCGACTATAAAGAACATTTCCCACTTCCAAATCCCGCCATAAATCAATTAAACTTTCCTTTAGCTCATCTAAAGTCTTTCCTTGTGTTTCATAATCAGGATATTGATTAATAAAACCAATAAAAGAATCATTATCTTGCCAATACGTAAAATCCATATTCATTTATTTACCTTTTGTGATTAATATCCGACATAGTATTCAGGATAATATAGCAGAGTTCCTTTCTTTCTTCGGTCTTCCTCGTTTCACCCTACCGACAGAAAAATTCAACATTTTCTCAATTGAATTTATAAATTGAATACCACCCAAGGGCGTACCAGACTGAAGACAATCATCTATAGACTGCACACAATTAGTTGTCATCTGTGTCGCCAATAACTGACAATACAATGAAACCCTAGCATCCTTTTCTTTAGCCAAAGATAAATACTCTACATGTGGTGTTAAAATAACGCTTGCTGCTCCCTCCGCATTTGCCTTATAGCTTGACCAAGCATAATGGCTAGGATCACCTACCATACCAGCTCGTATTGGATTCAATTCAATATACTGCATACACCTTAAAAAATAATTGCTTGAATCAATAATACAGCCCTTATGCCTGCCACCCCATAAAGTACCGCTACGCCGATAGGTTTTATTTACATACCGCACATATTCAGCCCCCAACGCCTTAAACAACAAGCTGATACTATCAGAGCGAGCAGGGGTTAATAAAAAATGTACATGATTAGTCATTAAAACATAAGCATGAACCTGACACTCAAACTGTTCCGCAACGCGTCTAAAAATTTTTAAATACACTACATAATCAGCATCTTTAAAAAAAATAGCATCACGATTATGCCCCCGCTGCATAACATGAGCAGGGACATCGGGCAAATAAAAGCGAGGTTTTCTGGCCATAATTCATCCACTACTTGAGTGGATGTTTAACGGTTAACCGCTTAAACCGTTTAAATCCCTTATCAGTTGTAACCCACTCACAGCCTGCTTCAATAGCCAGTGCAGCATGATAAGCATCAGGGATTAAATTACCCCTGGCTTGTGTTGATGTAACCAAATTTTCAAAAATAGACCAATGTCGCTCTTTAGGAGACACCACAATAGCATTAGATTTTTCTTTAACTTGTCGAATAAATGTAACCGCGTCAGCAATGGGGGTAGGCTTATTAAAGACCTTCGGGTGAGTCACAACCCTTAGAAACCCACTTAAAACAAGCTCAGAAACACCGTAGAAATCATCCGAGTTTAAAACAAACTCAAGCCATTCCCTATAAAGGGAATGATCAGCTACATCTTCTCTATGAGCATAAACAAAAATATTCACATCCATTAAATACATAGCATTATTCCATAATATCATTTAAAGAAGCACTGTCATCAAGGTCAATACCATGAACCAAACCACCTTCACCGGCAGTAAGCAATGAAATCGTATTTTTATTCTTAGACTTCTTCATTTCAAGGCTATTACGGAGAGCATCTTCAACTACCTTAGTAAAAGTTTTGTGGGTTTCAGCGGCTAACTGTTTAAGCTCTAAATAAAGACTGTCATCAATTGTAATAGTCGTTCTCATAATCGTTACCTAATTAAATTTTCCCTCAAAAGCATTCTGGCAGAGCAGTAAATAGAAGTCAACTTTAAAAGGTGTCTGACCCCTTTTATGTTTTATCTCTGCCTTTATGATTTTGTAAAATCATTCTTTTAAAAAATTACTTTGATCAATAACACCCATACATGTATAAACATGTATCTCATCAAGAGCATAAGCAACCCATACCTCTTGCGCTCCCTTAGCTAAATAAAGATCTACTTTATCTTGAATCTCAATTTTTGAATTTGAAGGGGAAACTATTTCAATACATATTTCTGGTGCTTTTGGGTAAGGAGTAACAAACCCGAATTCAGAAACAAATACTTCTGATAACCATGCCACATCAGCTACCTTGACTCCATCTGAAGTCTGAATAGAACATTCTGTAATCACTTCACCGCTAGGCAATTTATTTAACAACATAGCAGCCAGACGACTTTGTACTCTTCCATGATCATTAGATGCAGGGCTCATTAATAATTTCCCAAACTTATTTAACTCAATTTTAAATGGCAAATTCTTCAACAGAGGATTTTCTAAAACTTCTGACCATTCCATATAACGCACCTGATGACATAACTTAACAACATAGCAAGCGAACTATAGCATAAAACATCCAAAATATTTCTTAATTCATAGGGGTTCTTTTAAATCTTTTTGTTGATTACTTTCATCGGTAATATGCCACCATCCAGCTATCTGGTTCGCTTCGGTTCATAGCGTTTATTTGGGGGTAAGTGGATGAGTTTGATTTATACTAAGAGCGAGTAGGACAAAGTGTAAAGAGGCAATTATGGCAACTAGTTTAGCCCTGGATAACAACCTTTTTAAACTTGCATTAAAGGTAGGTGGTTTTAAACCTAAAAAAGATACTGTAAATTCAGCACTTATAAAAAGGTGTCTGCCCCCTTTTTACTCCAAATATTAACATGTAGGATGGGC
>JAGLUC010000327.1 GCA_023134955.1 Methylococcales bacterium
TACGTAAACTTCATACGGGCTACTTTTCATTATTGCGAATACTTTTGGAACGATTAATACATAGAAGAAATTCAAGTAATGCTTTTTGTGCATGTAAACGATTTTCTGCGGCATTAAAAACCACACTTTGAGGGCCATCAATAACCTCAGCCGCAACTTCTTCACCTCTGTGAGCAGGAAGACAGTGCGTGAATAGAGCATCAGGATTAGCTACATCCATTGTGGAGCAAGTCACTTGAAAATCTTTAAAAGCAATTTCTCGCTTTATTTGCTCTTCTTCTTGTCCCATGCTCGCCCATACATCAGTCACAATAAGGTCTGAATTTTTAGCGGCTTGCTGAGTGTTATTAAATAATGTCACCCGATTACCTGCGGCATTGACTATAGAGTGATCAGGTAAATAACCATCAGGGCAGGCAATATTTAATTTAAAATCCAATACCCGTGCGGCGTTAATATATGAATGACACATATTATTTCCATCACCAATCCAGGTGACTGTTTTTCCAGAAATATCACCATTATGCTCATGATAAGCCTGCATGTCAGCTAATAATTGACAGGGGTGTAATAATTCAGTGAGTCCATTAATCACAGGAACACTTGAGTGTTTTGCAAAGGTGGTGACCGTTTCATGAGAAAAGGTACGTAACATGATGCAGTCAACCATGCTGGAGATAACTTTTGCACTATCTTCCAAAGGTTCGCCCCGACCTAACTGTGTGTCTCTGGGAGATAAAAATAAAGCCGAACCACCAAAGTGGGTCATGCCTGCTTCAAAAGAAATTCTAGTGCGAGTTGATGATTTTTCAAAAATCATTGCCAGCACTTGACCTTTTAACGGTTGAAAGTCAGGGTCTCTATTTTTCTTTAGTTCAGTTGCTCTGTTAATTAAGTGACGAAATTCATCAGTTGATAAGTCTAACAGGCTAATAAAATGTCTAGGTTTCTGTGTCATGTTTACAGTTTTATTTGCTAAATTCTTGAATAACTTCTGATAAAATTGCTACCAGCAAGTTAATTTGTTCATCATCAATAATGAGAGGCGGTAACAAGCGGATAGTATTTTCTGCCGTTACGTTAATGAGTAAACCGTTTTCTTGTGCTTTAACCACCAATTCAGCACAAGGTTTATCAAGCTCTATGCCAATCATTAAGCCTTTGTTTCTAATATTTAAAACCGCTTTATTATGTTTTAATTTAGCGGTAAGACCGCTACATATTTGTTGGGCTTTATCTTTTATCTGCTCAATTATATTGTCATCATCCAGTGTTTTTAATACGGCTAAGGCAGTACTACAGGCTAATGGATTGCCACCAAAAGTTGAACCATGCTTACCCGCTGTCAGTAAAGTTGCCGCTTTGCCACGAGCAAGGCAGGCACCGATAGGGACTCCATTGCCTAATGCTTTAGCCAATGTGCAAACATCGGGGATAATATCATTATGTTGATAGGCTAAAAACTTTCCTGTACGTCCAACCCCCGTCTGAATTTCATCTAGCATCATTAATAAATTGTGCTGATCGCAGATTTCTCTAATCTGGTTGAGGTAATTATCTGCTGGAATATTAACCCCACCTTCACCCTGTACAGGTTCAACAAATATAGCAACAATATTGCCATTATTATTAATAGCTTCAGTAATAGCAGGTATATCATCATAAGGGATATGGCAAAAACCCTGAACTAAAGGCGCAAAACCATCTTGTACTTTAGTATTTCCAGTGGCACTTAGTGTGGCTAAAGTTCGGCCATGAAAGCTTTTTTCCATGACTAGAACACAAGGGGTATCAATACCTTGTTGATGTCCGTATAAGCGCGCTATTTTTAAAGCAGCCTCATTTGCTTCCGCTCCTGAGTTGCTGAAAAAGACATTGTCCATTCCGCTTTTATTGATTAATTGATCCGCTAATTTTTCTTGGGCAGCAATATTATATAAGTTGGACGTATGTATAAGTTTTTTACTTTGCTGACAAATTGCCTGATGTACTTTTGGGTGAGCATGTCCCAAATTACACACGGCAATACCAGACAATGCATCAAGATAACGCTTGTTTTCTTGATCCCACAACCAAGCTCCGTCACCTCGATCAAAGGTTATAGCTAAACGTCCGTATGTTGGCATAATATGACTAGTCATTATAAAATCGAGTAAAGTTCGCTTTGAAAAACCTTTTTATTATATCGGTCATATAGAATCAGGCAAGTAAGTTTTTTATTAGATGTAAAATTTAAGGTTTTTATCGTTAGGAAAACTTGATAAAATTACCAGGTTTTTAATAAATTAAGTGTTAAGCAATGGACGTTATAGAAAGAATTAAAGATCAACTTGGAAGCCACGCTGTGGTTTTATACATGAAAGGTACACCCGACTTTCCACAGTGTGGTTTTTCATCTCAGGTAGTTCAAATATTGAAAGCCTGTCAGACTCAGTTTATGTATATCAACATTTTTGAGGATCTTGAAGTAAGAGAAGCCCTTAAAGAATATTCAAACTGGCCAACCTATCCACAACTTTATATTAAGGGTGAATTGATAGGTGGCTGTGACATAATTAATGACCTTTATAACAAAGGTGAGTTAGCAACTATGTTAGCTGAGGCAACTACAGAGGAAAGCTAAATACAGCAAAATTAAAAGGCTAAATATTTATTTAGCCTTTATTAATTGGGATTATTAGACTCGGTAACTTATCGGTTTTTAATGATTGTTATCTGCTATGGCTTGAAAGCCTTTAATTGTAATTCTTTCACAACTTTAAAATGCTTTGCATTGCTGGAAACAATAGTCATATTATTCTCAATGGCTGTAGCAGAAATAAAAGCATCTCCAGACCTCATGTTTGATGAAAGAGCATGTTCTTCCACATATATTAATGCCCTGTGCCCTATATTTTAAGTTAATGGCAATATAGAAAATTCAAATTCAGAGATAAAATCTTTCACATATTTATGATGTGTCTTATTTTTTGCTTCTTGAAGCAATTCCATATAACTCTGAATCGAAAGATACTTCTCTCTTTGATGAGTTTAGCAGCTTTCTCATTCCCTTTCTGAATCCAAATCATAAATCATATATTAGATTTTCTTAGATTTTCTAATTCAGCCAACACTGTTTGTTCAGCGTCTTTATTCATCGCAAAGAATGGGTGGTCTTTAACTTCAGAATTGGATCTTTCTCTAGCTGGTTTAATTACGCCTTTAATTTTGCCATGATAAAGTACAGTAACACTTTCATTTCTATCAAGTGCTTTCAGAATATCATTTATTTTGTACCTTAGGTCTACTATAGAAGCTTTCATAACCATCCCTAATAAGAAATATAAATATGACTACATAATGTAGGCATTTATCATCTTTTCTCAAGAAATTTTTTAAAATCAATTGGCATGTTTAGTTATACACTACCTCTAATTATTATATTAAAGGGGAGCTAGCAATTATAAATTGTTCCAAAAGTTTTCGCAGCTAGTACTCCAGAGGGATGCTTATATAGAGGTGGGTAAGTAGAGTAATACATAAAGCCACGGAAGGGTTATAGTAGAGCAATGCACTAGGGCAGGAAGCCCGTAGATAGAATAATACAAGGAGCAATTATCGAGGAGCAGTTGCCGAGAAGGCTGAGATGAAGGAAAAATAGAATGCAAAAACTTTTAGAATGATTAATATGTTAGCTGCGTGAGTTATTAATCGTCCCAAAAGTTCTGGCAGGTATTTCGACACTCTTTTATTAACACATATTGCAGCCCGTATGAAACGGAGTGTAATA
>JAGLUC010000328.1 GCA_023134955.1 Methylococcales bacterium
CACAGGGTGTTCAAGGCAAGATCGGCCTGACAGGCGATACAGGTTCACAGGGTGTTCAGGGCAAGAAAGGCGATCAAGGTGAACCTGGTCCTATAGGCCAACCAGCACCGATTGAGACCTCCGTGTTCCTGGCTCTGGCGACCGACCAGACCATCGGTACGACCGGTAAATATATCGGCTTGGGAAGTCAGGCGGGTGATCACGACCGAGTATCCGTCGTGATCCCTTCCGATGCAGGGGCAACGGTAACGATGTTCGTAGCTAAGGTGAGTCAGGGCAATACCGCCCGGTTCGGCGATGCGTTTTTGTACAAGGATGGACCTACCGGTGCCGGGACTCTGATCGGAGCCTGTTCGATAGATCCAGATGTGGGTGACCCTGTGACAACCTGCATGATAATGGTGTTTGGAGACGAGAAAATACTTGACGAAAAGGACAGCCTGAGCTGCTTCATCAAGACGGATGGAGGAAGTTTCGAGGCGGGTTCTTGTAGTATCTTGATAGACTTGGGGAGTGTAACACCATAGTGGTTCCGTAAATAACAGGGCTCTACTTTTGTAGAGCCCTGTTTAGCAAGAGAAACGGGAGGTGCGATTCAGTCACACCTCCCGTTTTCGTCGTAGTGCCCTGGAAGGCGCAAAGCGTACGGCAGTCAGTCTGGTAGTCTTTAGGAATATACGTAACCGCCAGGAGTAAGATCATGCTAGCATTATACGAGTCGAGGAGGAGTAATGCGCGGAAAAGGTTGCATAATGTTGCTAACAATATATTTGCTGGTACTGGCGGTTAGTCCGTCTGAGGTTAGAGCTGCGGCAGTCAGTGGTTCTCAAGCGATGGCAAATAATATGGCATCACCGACCCTGGCTCTCAAACTGCTGGGAAGGTGGGATGGCGGTCCGGTGTACTCAAGTGCGGTGTCAGGTGATCACGTGTACTTCGGGATGGGAGGCGGCATTCGTGTCCTCAGAATCGAACAAGCCACCGCGAAAGGCATCCCCTCGTGGAAGGAAGTGGCATCGATCACAACATCAGGCGTGGTTCATGACCTTGATATTGCTGGTAGTTATCTCTATGTGGCGGATGACAGTGGTGCTCTTCGAATCATCAATATATCGGCACCAGCGAACCCCCAGGAAATTGCGCACGTCGAACTCAAGCCGAATGTAAGAGCCGTCTCTGTAGAAGGCCATTACGCCTACCTGGCAGTCGGCTGGACGGGTCTCGTTATCGTCGATATCTCAAATCCTCGTCAGCCTGAATTGATACGGACGCACAAAACCCCAAACTATGCGACTGATGTCCATGTTAAGGGCTCGCTTGCACTGGTGACTAACATGACAGGTGGTGTCAGGGTGATTGATGTATCGAATCCTCTTGAACCCAGCGAGATTGGCCACTATGAGATGGCGGGGTTCGCTCATGGAATATTTGTATCGAATGAATATGCCTATGTCGTCGGTCTGGAGAAGAACGAAGAAGATGACGCAGGCCTGACGATACTTGATATCTCTGATCCGACGGCTCCTGTACGAACTGGATTTTATAAGCTAGAGTATGGTGCCGAACGTGTCTGGGTCGACAACGCGACTGCCTATTTGGCCGGTGTTGCCAATGATGCCGGTCTGATCATTGTCAATGTATCGAACCCGGCAGCACCTCAAAAAGTAGGAAGTTATACTGATAATACATGCTCGGAGTCCATTACTGTGTCAGGCTCCTATGCCTACCTGTCCCACGGAGACCAAGGTCTCGAGATCATCGATTTATCCCACCCAACAGCCCCTCCAGTAGTTGAACACTATGATGCAGCTGGTTTAGCTCGCGGTGTCCAGGTGGTTGGTTCCTATGCATACCTTGCTGCTGATTATACCGGGTTGCATATCCTCGATGTTTCCGATCCGTCTTCAGTACGAGAGACAGCAAACCTCGCAACCTATCGTGCGGTGGATGTTCATGTTGCAGGCTCTTATATCTACATTGCAGACGACTGGGCTGGCATGAAGGTCGCCGATATCTCAAATCCTTCATCACCCCGTGTGGTGGGACACGCGAATACCCCAGGTAACGCGGAGAGAATTACGGTATTCGGTAGCCGTGCTTATGTTGCTGACGGCTCGTCCGGGTTACGAATCCTGGATGTATCGAACCCGAAGACTCCACGAGAAGTAGCCTTTTTCGACACGCCTGGCTATGCCTGGGATGTTAGTATTTCGGGTGGGCGTGCCTATGTCGCGGATGGCATCAAGGGAATGAGTATTATCGATGGCTCCGATGCATCACCATCAGTCCCGGTTGAGATTGGGCATTTTCTCCCACAACGAGAAAAGGTCGATGTCCGGGGAGTCGAGGTTGTCGGTTCCTATGCCTATTTAGCGGCGGGATACTCGGGCTTCTCGATCGTAGATATCTCCGATACCCGGAATCCTCGTGAAGTAGGCCACCATGACACGCTAGGCAGCGCTCGAAGGGTGCAGGTTTTCGGTTCTTACGCCTATGTAGGGGATTTCAAATGGCTGAGAGTATTCGATATTTCTACACCATCGGCACCCCGGGAAATAGCGTCTTATAAAGCACCAGCTAGTACCACCGACATCTGGGTTGGGGATTTGGGGATTTATGTCGCTGCTCGTGAAGCGGGTCTGATGATTCTGGGTTTAGAAGCCCAATAAAGTCGCAATGATCTGTCAGGTAGCACATATCAGACAAGAGTCTTTTACAACCAGCTTTCGAATAAGCTTAATTTATTATGCTTAGCCATCGAAAAAGCTACTTCTCTTAAAGTTCGCGACAGAGATTCAATGATAGGTAAGACCATTGGTGCTGATATTAAGCTTGATCAAGGCAAGGTTTCTGATGCCGACGCAAAGTTGCTAAATATAGAAGATAAACTGGATTCATTAATTGATGCACAAAAGCCTAAGATTTCTGAAGGCTATGCTGATCATATTTCAGATAAGTTGGTTGCATCGCAGTTGTGTGTTGATTTGATCGAGATCTAATTTCTTTTTACCCTTTTCAATAGCACATTAAATAATCTGGTAAAATCAACCTATTATAATTTTAGTTTTTATACAAGGGTAGATAATGCTAGAGCAATATCGCAAACATGTCGCAGAACGTGCTATTGAAGGAGTCGTTCCTCAACCTTTAAATGCTGAACAGGTTTCAGGGTTGGTTGAATTAATTAAGCAGCCACCTGCAGGCGAAGACGATTTTATCCTCGATTTGTTGGTTAATCGTATTCCTGCCGGGGTTGATGAGGCGGCTTATGTAAAAGCTGGTTTTCTTGCCGCCATCGCTAAAGGCGAGGTCAGTTCTCCAATTTTAGATGCAGCCAGAGCGACTGAATTATTAGGTACCATGCTAGGTGGATATAATATTGCGCCTTTAATTGATTTATTAGATAACAATAAGCTTGCACCGATTGTAGTAAAAGCCCTATCGCATACTTTATTAGTCTTTGATGCTTTTCATGATGTCAAAGAAAAAGCCGATACAGGCAATGATTTTGCCAAACAAATTATCCAATCCTGGGTGGATGCAGAATGGTTTACCAGCAAGCCAGAAGTATTAGAAAAATTAACGGTTACTGTTTTTAAAGTCACGGGTGAAACTAACACTGATGACTTATCACCCGCACCTGATGCATGGTCACGTCCAGACATTCCTCTTCATGCTAGAGCCATGCTTAAAATTCCCCGTGAT
>JAGLUC010000329.1 GCA_023134955.1 Methylococcales bacterium
AGCTTGCCAGTTTCTTACGTCTATTTTTCCTGTGACGGCGGCTGAGATTAGGGCTGTTCGGCGTTCATTTAACAAATTGTTGATTTGTCCAGCCTTACTTATTTGTAGATCATATGTTCCTAAAACAGAATTTAAATACTATCCGTAGGATGGGCAAAGGAGGTACGACGTGCCCATCAATGGCAACACGCTGATTTGATGGGCACGCTTTCGCTTTGCCCATCCTACATTGGTTGATCATGAATGTACCTCGCACAATAACGCCATAATTTCGGCACTGACTTTATCTAAATCGGCATCAATATCGACTAAATCACGTGGGGGTTGGTATTGGTAAAAATGGCGGTTAAAGGGGATTTCATATCCAACAATGCCGATTTCTTGGTCTTTTGCATCTTTTTTACTGGCATCTATCCAAGCATCGGGTACATGGGGTTGTACTTCTTTTTTAAAATAGGCTTCGTTTATGTCATTTACGCTTTGGCTTGGATCAAGCGCTACGTTTTCATTATCGCGTAAATCAGAGTCTGGCTTATATTCCACAAGCTGACCATTAACTTCGAATAGGCCATAAACTGCCATCTGTTTTGGCTGGAAATTGCTCCCTTCATTTCCAGCACTTCCACCATCCTTGGCGGTCGTATTCTTGTGTATTTTTTTAATCACTTTTTCAGCGTCTGGGTTTTTCCAGCTGACTGCATTGGTGATTTGCTTTTTCTCTTTGGCATCGAGCTTTATACCTGTTGCTTTTAGTGCTGCTTCATAGCCGTTCATATCATCATGCTGCGCTGTGCCGATGCTTTGTTGTAGTTGTTTGGCTTTTAGCAGAGTTTGTTTATGTGTTGCCCAGGTTTTATTGTCCAGCAGGTCTTTAATCTGTTTTTCTTTTAGCTCACTAAAATGGCTTTTGATGTGTTTGCGAATAGTTTTTTCATGTGCTGTTAATACGCCATAGTTGTCACAATCTTCATTGCTAGAACAATTAGTACCGTACTCAGCATATACCCATTTCATCACGGCATTTAAGGGCTTGGGTGCAAAGCGTAGTTCTGCTATGCGTTCATCACTGAATTGATAGGATTCTCTAAGTGGACGTTCAATGGTGATTCGGCGATAGCCAAATTCATGGGTATGAAATATTTTGCTGGAGAAAGTCTTGGGGGCTTCAGTTTTGTGATTGGCTGATTGACGACCGCGATTGCTTTTTTGTTCAGCAGGTTTATCTA
Source organism: Methylococcales bacterium (assembly GCA_023134955.1). GTDB lineage: Bacteria > Pseudomonadota > Gammaproteobacteria > Methylococcales > Methylomonadaceae > QPIN01. Next base: position 1,227 of record JAGLUC010000329.1, read on the forward strand.
ATTCTTTTGTGACTGTTTCAACATCACCAAAGCTACGGGTAATGGTGGCAATATCTGTTTCATCCATCACATTACGTTTGGAGCCTAATGATTTACGCATTTTACCGCAGAGGTTTACGCCATTAATCAGTTGTACTTTGCCTTTACGTTGTTCGGCTTTCTTATTGGATAGTACCCAAACATACGTTGCAATACCTGTGTTGTAGAACATATCAGTCGGTAAGGCGACTATGGCTTCTAATAAGTCCGCCTCCAGTATGTAACGGCGGATTTCTGATTCACCTGAACCTGCGCCGCCTGTAAATAAGGGTGAGCCATTTAAGATAATGCCGATACGTGCGCCGCCTTCATCTGCACCACGGAGTTTACTAATCAGATGTAGCAGGAATAATAAGGAGCCGTCTGAAACTCTGGGTAAGCCTGCACCAAACCGACCATCAAAGCCTTTTAAGCTGTTTTCATCTTTAATAGCTTGTTCAATCTTTTTCCAGTCAACACCAAACGGCGGATTGGAGAGCATGTAGTCAAATTTATCGGCATAGAGTTGATCATTAGATAAGGTATTGCCTAGTTTAATGTTACTAACATCTTGTCCTTTAATCAGCATATCTGCTTTACAGAAAAACCATCATTCAATAAGTCTTTAGTAATGGACTTACTGGGATCAATTAAACTACCCAACAATGGAGCTTCTTTAAAAGTGTTATATAACGCTTCCATCCCATAATATAAACGCTCATCATCCCCAGCCAATGACAACCAGTCTTCTTTTTTGGCTTTAATCGATTGCCCCACCCAAGCTATATTTAAAGAAGGTAATTCCCGATAACCACTAGCATCAGGATAACGCCACGCTTCTAATGCTACTGCAAAGGCAGCAATTTCTACACAACGCTGATCCAGTTCTAAACCATGAATATTTTCTGCTAAGACTTTATCAATCGCTTTATCAGCTGTTAAACCTTCCGCAGTCATCCTCATAGGCACTAACATTAGTAAAGTTGCCACTAAAAAATGCCCTGATCCGCAACAAGGATCCAGCATTTTTAATTCACTTAAATTTTTTGGCCACTGTTCAAATGTACCTGCTGCGGAAATATCTGTTTCTTTATATTCAGCGTCTTCATCATCCGTTTGTTCAGGTGCATAACGCAGGTATTTAAACGTTAATATGTCTTTATACTCTGGGTAATTACTCACCCACCAAGCACCTAAGCTATTATCTAGTAAGAAGCTAACCATATACGGTTCGGTAAATAACTGGGTCACAGCAGATAATTCATCGGCACCAATTTTATCACCTGATTTATTAACGGCTTCTTTGCGCTGCGTTTGCCAATATTGATACACCCAGTCTAAGCTATCTGAGGCTTGGAATGTTTCAGCAGCTAAGGCTTCTAATAAATTTTCTAATTCGCGCTGATGTTCAGGTGAAAAGTGAATGTTTAATACTGGGTTCTCGGTACGAAAGATTTGCGGCAACATGACAGAGGCATATCGTCCTGCAAGCTCCCAACCATTTACCCCATCTTCATCTTCGGCTAAATCAAAACAATCTTGTATAGAAACAGCTGTTTCACCATCGTCATAGATTAATAAGTCATTTTCAGCTAAAAAACGGGCAAATAACATCCGATGCCAGTGCTCATAAGCGGTTTCCTGTACCAGATGTTCAATGGTCTGTTCTCCATTTTGCTGAAGCACATCCCCAATCTGCCGACCATGTGTACGTAATTTATTCCTTTGTTGGCGCATTTCATCGGTTAAATGACCACCAGGTTTAATCTCACTCACACATAAACGCTTTAAAGCAGTTCGCGCAGCGGTTTCTGCCACATTACGTGCTTTTATAATGCTGGTCTCCAGCTGTTTACGGAGTTTTTTATCTAAAGGTTGTAGGCTCATATCCTTGTAATGCCTTATATTCTCATTCCCACGCTCTCGACAATTGCTCCTGCATTGTTCTACTACACACCATCCATGGTGTAATGCGTGGGAATGCAGTTGATGATGCTCTGCGTCATGGAACGTAGAGCGTTCCTGTATGAGTTCCCACGGAGACCGTGGGAACTAGGAAAGTTTATCTTAAAAACCGTGTTTCTAGTAATGATGGCATATCACGCCTTCCATCTAAAACAGCGTGTATAAAAACCTGTTGCTAGTCAATTTGGTAAATAATTCGATAGCTGAAACAGATGATTTGCAGATAATCTATAACCCCTATTTCTTTTAATTCATGAGGAACTATCCCACGTTCAGGCAGGTTATCTAAAGTAAAACAGGTTGCCTCTAACTCATCAATTAATTTCAGTGCATTGGTTTTACTATCGTTATAAGCGACATAAAAATAAATATCTT
>JAGLUC010000033.1 GCA_023134955.1 Methylococcales bacterium
ATTTCTCAAGGAAAAGAAATCAAAAAACTTGAAGAAAAGTTAAGTCGTGATGCATCGGTGATGGGTGAGTCAGAGCGTAGAAAGCTAGAAAGAGATATTCTTGCCAAGAAGAGAGAAAGCAAAAGGTCTCAGCAAGAGTTTAGAGAAGATTTTAATATGCGTCGTAATGAAGAGTTGGGTAAATTACAGCGTCGTATTTTAGAAGCTATTAGAGCATTAGCCAAAGATGAAAATTTTGATTTGTTACTGACCGAGGGGGTTATTCACGCAAGCAAGCAAATTGATGTGACAGAAAGAGTACAAAAAAAATTAGCTTCTTTATCTGATTGATGATTATTTTTGCAGGATAAGTAGATGAGTGGATCGTTAGATATATTACAAATTCAACAACTTTTACCACATAGGTACCCCTTCTTATTGGTTGATAAAGTTTTAGAGTGTGAACCAAAAGCTAGATTGTTAGCCTGTAAAAATGTGACCTTTAATGAGCCATTTTTTCAAGGTCATTTCCCCAAAAAACCTGTGTTTCCAGGTGTTTTAATGCTAGAAGCTTTGGCTCAGGCAACCGCTCTGTTGACATCTCAATCAGATGATCAATTCGGCCCTGGAACGACTTATTTTTTGGCGGGCATAGACAAAGCACGTTTTAAACAACAAGTTGGTCCAGGCGATCAATTAATGCTGGAAGCAATATATGTTAAAAGTAGGCGAAATATCTGGTCTTTTGAGTGCCGGGCAGAAGTTGATGGGAAATTGGCTGCTAGTGCAAATATTATGTGTGCAGCAGTGGTGGGTTAGTTGATAGATCCTAAAGCGATAGTAGATTTAGATACAGAAATAGCAGATGATGTGAGCATTGGTCCATTTTCTATTATTGGTCCGGGTGTACAAATTGATTCTGGAACAGTGATTGGTCCTCATGTTGTTATTAAAGGGGCAACGGCAATTGGAAAAGACAATCATATCTACCAATTCACTTCCATAGGTGAAGATCCTCAGGATAAAAAATATGCTGATGAAGATACCCGGCTTGAAATTGGTGACAGGAATATTATTCGTGAATTTAGCACCATGCATAGAGGGACACTGCAAGATCATGCCATAACTTTGATTGGCAGTGATAATCTATTTATGGCTTATACCCATGTTGCTCATGACTGTATGATTGGTGACCATGTCATTATGGCTAATGGTGCATCTATTGCTGGACATGTCCACATGGGCGATCATGCCATTTTAGGTGGCTTTACCTTAGTGCATCAGTTTACTCAGATTGGTGCTTTTAGTTTTGCAGCGATGGGTAGTGCAATTACCCAGGATGTTCCTCCTTTTGTTATGGTTGGTGGTAGACCAACAAGACCTCATGGTATAAATTCTGTAGGTATGGAAAGAAATGGAATTTCACCAGAAGTGGTTAGACAGATTAGAAAAGCCTACAAGATTTTATATAAAAATAAATTGCGTCTTGAAGATGCCATAGAAGAGATAGAAGACTTGGCAGGTGAGAGTAAAGAGCTATCCGATATGGTTAGTTTTTTGCGTAATGTTAATCGAGGACTGTTGCGATAAAAGCCAGGGTTATTGCAGGCATAGATGAAGTAGGGCGGGGCTGTTTAGCAGGCTCAGTAATTGCCGCCGCTGTTATCCTGGATCCTGATAATGTTATTGAAGGTTTAACTGATTCTAAAAAACTGACAGCTAACAAACGTCATACTTATGCTGGTGAGATTAAAGAAAAAGCACTGGCTTGGGCTATTGGACGTGCAGAACCTAGCGAAATTGATCAGATCAACATATTACAAGCTACTTTACTGGCTATGGGCAGGGCATATTTTCAACTGCAAATACAAGCTGATTGGGTGCAAGTAGATGGTACTTTTTATCCGAACATTCCTTGTCCAGGAGAAACCATTATTCAAGGTGATTCATTGATGGCTGAAATTTCAGCCGCCTCAATTTTAGCTAAAGTTGCCAGAGATGATGAGATGAGTACTCTGGATGCATTATATCCAGGCTATGCTTTTTCAAAGCATAAAGGCTATCCAACCAAAAAACATTTAGAAAGCTTGAGTAATCTAGGCGTAACCGAGCAGCACAGAAAGTCATTCGCGCCTGTAAAAAAAACACTGGAAGTGAGGCTTTAGCTTTGCCAGACTCATACAGAAATTGACTACAAATTATTTTCGTAACTACTCACCCCATCAAAAGGGAAGATGCAGGTTGTTGATTTATCAGGCTTGTGCAACAAGGATGTTGCACCAGAGCTTACATGGACGTATTCACGCGTCCTGATAAATCAATGATCTGCATCTTTCAAGTTCAGGACAGGACGTGTAGATACTTATTTTCTTTAAATACCTTTTATGAAACGCAGCTACTTAGCGTACAAATATTGAAAATACAAGTTATTGATTTAAGGGCTATCTTTTGTTTTGGGGTGCAGGCTAAAGTCAGTGCCCCAAAATACACGCTGAATAAGTTATCATGAAACAAGCATTTGTCCATTTACGTATTCATTCTGAATTTTCATTAGTGGATGGAATAGTCAAAATCAAACCATTGGTTAACAATATTGCTGGCTTTAATATGCCTGCCGTTGCCTTAACCGAACAATCTAATTTATTTTCACTGGTTAAATTTTATCGGGCGACTCAAGCGCAAGGTATAAAAGCAATTGTTGGTGCAGATGTTTATATCTATAACCCAGAAGAACCCACCAGCCCATTTAGCTTAACCTTGTTAGTCAGAAATCAGACGGGTTATAGAGTACTGACAGAATTAATATCCAAAGCTTATCAACAGGGACAACACTTAGATGTTCCTATGCTGAAAAAGGACTGGTTGGCGGATAATCATCAAGGTTTAATTGCACTGTCAGGTGCTATGGATGGTGATATAGGTCGAGCGATTCTGGCAGAAAATTATCAACTGGCTGAGGATTGCGCATCTTATTGGGCAGAAATGTTTGAGCAAAATTTTTATCTGGAAATACAGCGAGTAGCTAAGGAAGATGAAGAAACTTATATTAAATATGCTGTAGATCTGGCGATAAAATTAGAACTTCCAGTCGTAGCAACTAATGATGTTCGGTTTATAAATAAAGAAGATTTTGATTCGCATGAAATAAGGGTCTGTATTAACCAGGGACGAGTACTGGATGATTCTCGTCG
>JAGLUC010000330.1 GCA_023134955.1 Methylococcales bacterium
CCCCTTGCGTTTCGCTACGGTTATCGTTACTCTTTCCGATTACCTCCTTTCAGGTAATTAGTTTTAGTCCATGCTAGGCACACTATTACGCAAGCTTCATACGGGCTACAATATACTTTAATTCAGTTATTATGCTCATCATAAAGAACTTTCTATTCATCAAACTAAAATTGTAGGAGTACTAGGGATAATTTTGGGGTTTTTATATCCAATAGTTTCAGTAATAATCAGACTATACTTTTTGCGCCCAAGAATACACCGTTTTAATGCGTATATTCTTGAGCGTGAAGAGTACATTGTAACAATCTAAATCCCTTAATCAAGGAGTCTATCATGTTAGAAAAAAATCAGCCTGCACCAGCATTCAGCACTAAAAATCAGAATAACCAAGAGCTTGAATTATCTTCTTTTAAAAACAATAAAAATGTTGTTTTATATTTTTACCCTAAAGACGATACACCAGGTTGCACTATAGAAGCCAATGATTTTACCAAACTTGCCAATAAGTTTTCTGCCTTAGACACCGTTGTTATTGGGGTGAGTAAAGATTCATGTGCTAGTCATATGGATTTCATAGATAAATTTGACTTAAAACTGGATTTACTGGCTGATGAGTCGGGTGAATTATGTGAAAGTTATGGAGTCTGGCAAGAAAAAGAAAAAAATGGGGTGAAAAAAATGGCTATTTTGCGCTCTACCTTTATTATTAATAAATCTGGGGAATTGGTTGAAGCTTTGTATGGCGTGTCACATGAGGGACATGCTCAGGCTATATTGGAAAAGGTACAACAATTGTAGCTGGAAAACACTCGTTTACTACAATCTGGAGTCAGTATGAATGATAAAGAACGGGTAGCAAAACATGCCGCTGATTTGGTTAGAGACGGTATGCTGGTTGGATTGGGAACGGGGTCTACGGCAGATTATTTTATTGCTGAACTTGCTCGCCGAGTTGATGAACAAGGTTTGCAAGTGACAACTGTAGCTAGTTCAGTTGTCAGTATGCTTAAAGCACAGGAAATGGGCTTGCCATTAGTAGCAATAGAACATCTAACACGACTGGATTTATATGTTGATGGTGCTGATGAAGTCAGTCCAGATAATACCTTGCTGAAAGGGCAGGGTGCTGATTTAGTCAAAGAAAAACTTCTGGCTAGAGCCTGTGATCAATTTATTGTTCTGGTTGATCAAAGCAAAATGGTTGATCGTATTGGTGCTCGTTTTCCGATTCCTGTTGAAGTGATGCCTTTTGCCTGGCAATTAGTTAAGCAAAGTCTAGAACTATTGGGTGGACGAGGTAATCTTCGGAAAAATAGTTCTGGCAGTGGTTTAGCAATAAGCTCACACGGTAGCCTGATATTGGATATGGTTTTTGAGCGGAATCTGAGCAGTGCCCAATTGGACACTATATTGAATAGTACGCCAGGTATTGTGGAACATGGCATCTTTCATCAATTAGCAAGTGTGGTTTTACTTGCTGTTGATGGTGAAGTGCAGGAAATGTAGATTTGGTACAGTTAATATATTCTTGAGCGTGAAGAGTATAATTAAACTATGTTAAATAACACAATTGAAATAGGTCATATGCCACACTCCTAAGCAAAATATTTTTTCATCTAATTAAGTAAAATTCATTTTATTCATATAAATTAATTACTTATAAATACAAATGGTAATCATTATCAATTGGTATAATTCCTGCTTCTATCTTTAATTGTAAGCCTTTCAAACTATTACTTTACCTTTCCTATGTCAAAAAAAATATTACCATTTTTTCTTGCTGTATTGCCTTGCACAGTATTTGCCGATCATGCATCTATTAGTCTTGGTGCTGGTACAGCCTCCCCAATTGCCACTGAATCTGCGTTAACATTACCTAAAGGTAGAATTTCAACTGGTTTCCGTGCTGAATATATTAAATTCGAGGAATATTCAGATTCTGAATTATAAGACTTGCGTGAGGCTGATGCCGAGGCAGATATACACAGCGTAGAGTCATTATGGAGTCTTTCAGTCTCTGCTGCTTATGGAATAACTGACGATTTAACCATTGGTGTGCGCCTTCCTTTTATTATGAGGAATAATATAAAAGAGCCAGAACATGATCATGTAGGGTCGGGTGCAGAAATCGAATCATTGGGGGATGTTGAAGGTATTGGCGACACAACCTTCTACAGTCAATATCGTTTCTTTAAAAATGGGGGCACTAATGCTTCGGTGCTGTTAGGTATAAAAACACCCACAGGTAAAACCAATCGCGGCTCACCCCATGGAATACTTGATGCAGAATTCCAGCCAGGAACAGGATCTTGGGATGGTATCTTAGGACTTGCCTTTACTCAAGAATTAGCTGCATTCTCTATTGATGCAAGTACAGTTTATACTGTTGCTTCTGAAGGTACTCAGGACACCGACCTTGGTGATATATTTAGCTATAATTTTGCCTTATCATACCGTTTATTTGGTCAACAAGGCTTAAGCTATGAAGCACCAAAATATGCCTTTGATGCCATACTGGAATACAATGGTGAGTGGCGAGACAAGGAAGAAGTTGGCAGCATAAAAGACAATAATTCTGGTGGAAACATTGGCTATATCTCACCAGGACTACGATTTTCAGCAGGTAAAAATGTTAGCATTGCCGCATCTTTTGGTATCCCCGTTGTGCAAAGTACCAATGGAGATCAAGTTGAACCAGATTACCGTGTTATCAGCAGCATAAATTTCAGTTTTTAAACTGTTGTTAGCTGTTTTTAGTAACATTGTTTTAAATTAACTCATAAAATAATATCAGCTCAATATACCCAATGTTCAAAAAATATAAATCTGCGTCACTATCAACTCTTATCTACATAATACCTCTAATTTTACTGATAGGTTGTCAAGTTACTGAAAAAAATATTGAGGCCAATGTTTCTCCAGCTTCCTCTTATACTCCACTCAACACCACAGTATCAGCGACCTTTTCGGCTGATGGTCGATTATGGCGACTAATTCCCACTAAAAACGCCATTTATGTAGATTTTTCATTAGATAATGGAGCAACATACAGTCATCCAGTTCAGGTAAATAAGTTTGAGCAGACAATCAGTGCCTGGCCAGAAAATCCCCCAGCGATTAAAATCAGTTCTTCAGGACGCATTAATATTCTTTATTATGCAGATACAGAACAAAAATCAACCAGTTTTTTTAGCTACTCAGATGATGGCGGACAAACATTCAGCAATCCTTCTTTAATAAGTGATCATGCTCAATCAGCCATGCATTATATGGATAAAATGCTGGTTGATAAAAATAACAATATTTATTTATTTTGGCATGATACACGTCATGAATCTCATGACAAAGAGCTAGGAGCTGGCGTTTTATCCCTCTACTACAGTATAAAAACACCCTCAAAAAACTCACAATTCACTAACAATTTCCTATCCAGTGGGATTTGTTCATGCTGCCAAACAGCAACAACTTTTGTGACCAATGGAAAACCCGTTATTCTTGCACGTATGGTCTATGAAAACGGCATTCGCGACCATGCTCTAATTCGTATGAAAAACGACAACACCTGGTCAAAACTACAACGAGTCACTCATGATAATTGGGAAATTGAAGCCTGTCCTGAACATGGTCCTTCAATAGCTATCGACAATGAAAATCGCACTCATCTGACCTGGTTTACTTTAGGCGACATTCGTAAAGGTATTTTTTATGCTCAAACAGATGACTTTGGAAAAACAATTTCAACACCCATGGCGCTTGGCAATATCAGTCATTTACCCAGTCATCCTGATGTTATCGTGCTAAAAAAGCGTGTAGTCATCGTATGGAAAGAGTTTGATGGCGAACAAACTACGCTACATGCAAAAGAATCTTTTGACCGAGGCAAATCATGGAAAGACAAAGCAACAGGTTTAAAATCCAATTCAAAAAACGGTCATCCAAAACTGATCACTAATAATACAGATGTTTTCTTATCATGGACTACGAAAGATAATGATTATAAAATTATAAAATTATAATTTTTTTCGAAAAGAAAAAACAAGTGTTGAACAAATTAGCTTGTAGGCAGTTAAAATCCATTGTCTTTTAAAGCCCCGTTAAATGCTTATACAGATCTAGTTAATTGGTATTACAATTGGTCTTCTATAAACAAAAAAGCTTGTAAATCTTATAATTTATAAGCTTTTGGGGTTTGGATATTTATTTTTTTTTGTTATATTTCAATAGGTTTTATATTGTCTATGTCAAATAAATTAACCTTTGCAAGTAAATTCAGTTAATTTAAAGCAAATTATTTGAACCAAAATACTCATTGCTTGCTTTGGGCTAAGGGTACGATTTTCCAAAATAGCGACTTCTCATATAATAAGAGACTCATAAGGAATCTTTAAACCATGATGTAATCGCTTTATCATTTCAAGACTCAAGCCTCTTTTTCGATTGAGTATTTCCGATACACGCCCCATACTGCCAATAAAAGGCTGTAAATCTTTTCGCGTTAAATTATTTTGTTCCATTAAAAACTTTATCGCTTCAATAGGTTCGGAGGCTGGAATAGGGTAATGCTCCTCCTCGTACTTTTCAATAAGTAAAGATAAAACCTCTAGTTCATCACGCTCTGGTGTGTCATTTTCAGCTTCCCAAAGGTGATTGACTCGTTCTAAAGCTTCATTTAACTGCATATCATTTTTGATGAGTTTTAATTTCATTTTATCACCTATATTTCTTCAATATTCTTAATCCTATCGTATTCTTCATGGGTTCCAACAAATCGAATCAGCATCATTTGAAATTGATAATCGACTCTGGTAACAATTCGATATTTATTTCCACAAATATTAAACACAACGCGATTATTTTTTAAAATACTCGCACTCTTAAGATTTTCCTTGATTTTATGAGGAGTAGTCCATTCAGCTTTTAATGAATAGTTATACCATTCTGTCATTGCCGTTTTTGCATCGGCATATTCTGGGCTACTTTCCCAGAAAAGTCTTAATGTCGATTTAGCTATAATCCTCATTTATTAATGATAGCATATTCCCATACTGGGAATATTTATTTTTAATACAGAAAAGGGTTGGTATTATTTTAAATCAATATCTTAAAGATATTCTGGCACTAATAGCCCCCCCCAATATCATTAAGTTAAGCAAACTGAAATAGGATGTGCTGAGGAACGAATAACACCATGGATGGGGTGTAGTAGAACAATGCAGGAGCATTGCCGAGCGCAACTTTCGCAATTGATGCGCTTCCTATCGTCAGCACATCCTATGTTATCACCTTAACTTAACGACATTGGTACTGACCCGAATGGCACTTACTTAACAGCTTATTGCTAATAAATCAGTATGTTAC